>CAZYAH010000136.1:0-6033 GCA_964645595.1 uncultured Alicyclobacillaceae bacterium
GTCTCAATGTAGAGGAACGCTGCAAACAAGACCGCCGCGGCAGCAAACAGTCCGAGGATAACCGAAGAGTCCCACGCATACTTGTTGCCGCCGAACTGCAGGGCGAACATCAGGCACACCACAGCCGGAACCAAGGTGACGGCGCCCAGCCAATCAATGCTCTGCATGGTGTGCCGACGGGATTCGTGGTAAAACAACGCCACCAGCAAGAAGGCGACGAGACCAATGGGCAGGTTGATGTAGAACACCCAGCGCCAACTGATGTGATCCGTAATGTAGGAGCCGAGCAGAGGACCGATGATGCTCGACATGCCGAACACAGCGCCGAACATCCCGGAAAACTTCCCAGCTTTGTCCGGCGGCACGACGTCGAAGATGATGGTGAACGCGATGGGCACGAGCGCCCCGCCGCCAACTCCCTGGATGGCCCGGTAAATCGCGAGCTGTACGATGTTTTGGGCCGTTCCACATAATACGGAACCGAGCAGAAACACCACGAGACCAAAGATGAAGAAACGCTTTCGTCCGTACATGTCGGACAACTTGCCGAAGATGGGCATGCCCGCCATCTCCGTCACCATGTACGCCGATGTGACCCACACAAACTTGTCGAGCCCGCCGAGCTGTGCCACGATGGTCCCCATGGCGGTCGAGACGATGGTGTTGTCCATCGCGGAAACAAAAATCCCAAGTAGTAGTCCTGCAATAATCCAACCAAGTCGCGTCGGACGACTGTCCATTGTTTTTCCTTCTCCCTCCGTCGAAACTGGCGCAAAGACGCCACACTGATGAACTTCAAACTTTTCTCGATTCCGTTACCTTCGCCCTGGCAGACTGTTCAAAGTGGTCCCGGTACTCCACCAGGTCAACCTGGCACCTCGGCCCGATGTGCACCCGGTTCCCACGAACGACCTTCGCCACCGTATCCTCCAGGTAAATTTCGTCGCCCTCCACGGTGTCTACGACCAGTTCCCGGTAGCCGCCAAACATCCGGAACTTCCGCTTGACGCGGACCGCTTGGCCGCCGATTTCTGACACGCGCGACGGCCCGTACAAACTTAGTTCAATCCGCTCAGCATTCAACAATCCGTCGATGCTAAACGCACCGCGAACCTGTAACGTTTCCGCCGAGCAGTCGCCCTTGACCACGAGGGAGCCTACAATCTTGGCGCGGTCCGCGTTCAGTTTCCCAGAGATCTGCACGTCCCCCAGGACTTCCACAGATTTTGCCGCCACGCTGCCGGAAACGCGGCTGTTCCCCATGACCTTGAACGCTTGACACTCCACATCTCCCTGGACATTTCCTTCGCCGCGGATGTACACCCGGTCAAACGAGCCGCCTGCCGAGCTGCTGGATCCGTTGATCTTCAAATCGCGTCGCAATCGGCGTTCCACTGCCACACCCCTCCTTATCACACTTTGTTGTGCTCCGTTACTCTGGCGTCCTCGTCTTGCCGGAATTCGCCGCGGTACTCCACCAGGTCTATCTCGCAACCTGGCCCGATGTGGACGCGGTTGCCGCGGACCACTTTCGCCTTTGTGTATTCCAGGTAGACGTCGTCGCCCTCCACCGACTCTGTGGACAGTTTCTTGAAGCGGCTGAACAGGCCAAACCCGTGACCTTTCATAACGCGGATGGTCTCCCCGCCGATTTCCCGAATTTTCGCCGGTCCGTACAGTCGAATCGACACTTGGTCTGCACTGACGAGCCCGTCGACTGTGAAACCACCGGCGGCGTCGAACGACTCGGCTTCACAATTTCCTCCGACGAATACATCCCCTTCAATCTTCACTTCGTCCGCCGCCACGCCGCCCTCGACCTTCGCCTTGCCCTGGATGTGCACGTCTTGCGCCTTGATGTTCCCGAAGACGCTCGCAACTCCTTCCAGTTTGCAGCGGACGCAGTCAATGTCGCCGTGAATCTTCCCGATGCCTTGCACGAGCACGTCGTCGTACGTCCCACCGGCTGCAGAACCTATCCCTGACAGGTTCAAGTTGTTCCGCCTCATTTGCTCCATGCCAGTCCCTCCTCACGCTAGTTTCAGCTTCAGCTGTTCGATGCATGTCGGTATGTGGAGACGCACAACAACCCGCGCCCCGCTTTCGAAGTAGACCTCACTCGGCGCCGCAGCCAGCAGACAAGTGGCGATACCCAGTTTGCGGACAAACATCAATTCACAGCTCTTGCCCCGGAACTTGGCGTAATGTTCCGCCAGTGTCTGCAGCAGGACCTTTCCTTCCTCCAGACTGATTTCGCCTGTTCGCAATGCGACATCCAACACGTACAGATACAGCAACTTTTCAAACGAAAAGACCTGCGCATCGCCGTATTGCTCTACAAACAATTTGAGAGCCAATTCCGTAACAATGTTTCGTTCCTTGAGTTCTTCAAGCCGCAACGTCACCTCGGCTGGATTGGGCGAAAACATGTCGGCCAGTTCATCCAGCGACAAGTCTTCTTTCATGTTCTTGATCCGGTCGATGCGCGCGAGAATCTTGTCTTTCGGAAAGAACGTCTCCTGACCCGTGAACGTAGATTTTCGAATAAACCAGTCCTCCGGGATCAGGTTCTTGCGCTTCCAACGGTACAACTGCCCGTACGATATACCGGTGAGTTCCAACAATTCCTTTTTGGATATCAAGTCCTGTTCCATCGTTCGGGCACCTCCTGTGCGCAAAGCGTAACATAACAATGTTACGTCAGTCAAGCGCAATACGCCGTTTGTTTGAACCCATGTACAGGGTATCGTCCGCAAAGCCCCAGTGCATCGCCGCCGAGGTGGAGGAGCGGCTCCGACTTTGGTCCGAGAGTTCGCCTTCGCACGCGAATTCAACATAGAATTCCAACAAAAAATGAAAAATCCCCACCGCTCCCCGACGTATATTCGTCGAAGAAAGCGTGAGGATGGTCCTCGAAGAGCAGGTCGATCCGTTGAAACACGGTTCATCCATCGCGCAATCACATGCCAATCAACGCGACTCCCAGTGCAACGAATATGGCGGAACCCAGGGTTACCCAAGTAATCCGTTCGAGTTTTTTCATGAATATGGAGGAAAGTAAGGCGACAATGACGGGTTGGCTGCCGGTGATCATGGAAACTTGTGACACAGGAATGGCGTCAGTCGCCGCAAAAAACAACAGAACAGCCGCACCGCTGAGAATTCCGGCCGCAGCAATATTCAAGTTGAGATTGCGCAGAGACAGACTGACCACTGTTTTGAGCCGACCGAAGGCAGCGAGAAACAGTACATACACTGCGAATGCCGCAACGGTGTCCAGGGTTGCAGCAAACAACGGAGTCATAGAAGTGTCAATCCCTACCTTGCGGAACGTGTAACCAATGCCCTGAAAGAGCGTCGCCAGAATGGCAACCACGAGCCCTCGTTTATACAGGTGTTCCAGAAACCGTGTAGGAAACAGGGACCTTTCCAGCATCAACAGGAACATGCCGAACAACAACAAGGCCATTCCCCAAATGTCAAACAATTGAAACCTTTCTCCCAACGTCGTGATGGCAATAACAAGAGTGACAATGGGCGCCATGGCGTTGACAATGACTCCGCGAGTCGCGCCAATCTTGGCAATGGCCGCGAACAAAGCCAGTCTGCCGCACAATGTTCCTACTAGCCCGGCCATGATGCAACAGCTTACAGAAAACAACCAGTCCTTTCCCGATACAAGGGGAGTCGGATGCATCCAGATACCGGCGATTAAGGCCAGTGACAGCGCACTCCCGCCGACAAGCAAGATTAGAAATAATCCATTGTCGTACTCGTCCATCTTCGTTTCCGCTTGTCCCTTGCGCAACAACAAATAAGAGAGGGCGTAGAGGATTGCGGACAGCAATGCAGTCACTTCTCCGGACAAGGTGGAGGCCTCCCTTGCACAGGTCTTTGTCTTGAGCTTGCCAGCGCGGGTACACTTCCCAAATGTATGTTGCTTGTCTCGCGGACATTCGTCGTGTCACAGCGGTGTCTTGCACAATATTCTGGCATGAGACGATACTCACTGATGGTGATGGGGCTCACCATGAACCTCCTGCACGGGATGATGGCTCCTGCGGACGGTATGAACCGCAGGAGCTTTTTACGTGGATACTGTTGGATACGACAGGATGAAGGGAGGCGACGAGGCGTGGATTTGTGGTCTCTTGCGGTGGCAAATTTGATTGGAATTGCTTCCAACCTGGATAATGGCGGGGTTGGCCTCGCCTATGGGACGAAAAACATCCGATTACCACACTGGGTGATTGGGGTTATCAATGTCATTGGATTTTGTGCGACTCTCATCGGAACTTACGCAGGAGGTGCGATTGCTCATCACACCCCTGCAAAAGAGGCCCAATGGGCGGCATGTGTCGTACTCTGTGGGATTGGGTTGTTCTTTTTATACTCGGCCTATATAAAACCGCGAGTCGCTCGGAACCCCGAGCATCTTGCGAAACTCCAGAAACCGGGCCTGAAACAATCCATCGCACTCGGTCTAGCGCTGTCCATCACCAATGTAGGCACTGGGGTCGGTGCGGCGTTGTCCAATGCCGCCTTCCAGTGGTCCGTTGTTGTCACAATCTCGCTCTGGGGATACGCTCTGATTTGGATTGGGAACGTAATCGGAATCGGTGTTGTTGAACGACTTTTCGGCAAATACTCGCCCCTGCTTGCTGGACTGTTACTCATCGGCATTGGCCTGCACCAAGTAGCGTGATTCCGCACCCTGCTAAGCTCCGTCGTGGAAAGCTCTCAGCGACACCCACTGCTATGCATATTTTCTGCGCATCACAAGTTTGAGGACGATGTAGCCAAAGATAAAGAGTGCGAGGCTCAGCCACGGCGAAATCGAAAGCTCCAGTATCTCGGAACGGAATTGCAATGCGGTGACGATTGGAACGACGATAACCAAAGAAAGAATGACGAAATGCAGGAGCGCGCGGAACCACCGATTCTGTTTGCTGGGAAACGCCGAGCTGTTGATAACCAGAAACACCAGATTGACTACAATCACGGCTAGCAAGGCGGTTGCCACTACGTTCACAACGTTGATCTCGTTCAGAAAAGGGATATTGATGCCAAATACCTTGGTGAGCAGTCCGGTGACAAATTCCGCGAAGAAGTACCACGTGAGTGTGCCCCACATGATCACGCCATAGTGCAAGAAACGCTCACGCGGCGACGGCTTCGGCAGCTCGGAAACCAGTTCGCGACAGTACTCAACTGGATTGTCCCCAAACAGGTCTTTCGCAGAACGGCCCTCAGCCTGTGCCTCAATGAGGTGGTCCAGAATTTCGAGCAGCAGTTCTTCCCCTGCGCGCTGGTCGATGGGACTGGTGCGGACAAATAACACCATGTTGGAATAGTACGCTTCGTTCTCCGGGTTCAACAGTTTGCGCCGTTCGTTGTTCAAGGCAATCATCCGGTTGATGTTCATCGTTCTTCCCCTTCCGACAAGATGCGGTCCACGCTTGTCTTCAAGCGGTGCCAATTTGCGCGAAACTCGCGGAGAACCTCCTCCCCCTGCTGGGTCAATCGATAATACTTCCGCGGAGGTCCTCCAGATTTCTGGTTCGATTTCATGAAACCCTCAATCCAATGTTCTTTTTGCATTCTCAGCAGTAGTGGATATATGCTGCCTTCGCTCACGAAGTCAAAGCCACTGGCCTCCAACTTCGAAGCCAGCTCGTATCCATAAACTTCCTCGCGCTCGATAATGGCTAGAATGCAGCCTTCGAGGATTCCTTTGAGCATCTGACTGTACGTCGAAATGCCAACCACTCCAATCGTTCAGTGATTCCGACAGCGAAGACAACTATATTGTAATACAAGATAGTTAACCAAAGAGAACCGACACGCTATGTTGTTTTACAAGTTAGTTTACGAATGAATCCGTCCCAATGCAAGCGCATCGTGTTGGCATGTCAACCGGGTCGGGAGACCAATCACGGTGTTTTCTCATACCGCTATCTTACGCACCGCGTGCGTTGGTCTTCCAACCCGGTTCTTGCAAACCAACTAAATGGCAACCAACGGAATCTGGTC
>CAZYAH010000137.1:0-1354 GCA_964645595.1 uncultured Alicyclobacillaceae bacterium
GTGGCTACGGGCTCGATTTTTATCCAATGCGGTTTGAGGTCTGTCCGGCCGACGTGATCTACACGTTCGGAGCCTACGGAATGCCGACGCGGTTCACACATTGGAGTTTCGGAAAGGTTTTCCATAGGATGAAGATGGAGTATGATCTCGGTCTCAGCCGCATCTACGAGCTGGTCATCAACTCCAACCCGTGTTACGCGTTCCTCCTGGACGGCAATAGTTTGCTGCAGAACAAGACCGTGTGTGCCCACGTGCTGGCGCACTGCGACTTTTTCAAGAACAACGCAAGCTTCTCCAGGACGGCCCGGGACATGGTGGAGCGCATGGCTTCCAACGCGCAGCGAATCCGCAGCTACGAACTCGAGTACGGGAAAGCCCGCGTGGAATCTCTGCTCGACGCCGGACTGGCGCTGCAGGAACACGTGGATGCATCGCTGACCGGCGAACGGGCGCGGATGCGCCGCGCTCCGGAAGCAGATGCGGGCGCGCGGAAGCGGAGTGTGAAGTTGAGCAGCGGATCGCCCTACGACGACCTGTGGGAACTCGACGGTGTGAAAAAAGTGGAGAAATCCGAGCGGCCGAAGTCTTCCCGCTTTGGTCAATTACCCACCAAGGACATCATGCTGTTCCTCATTGAACACAGCTCCGTCCTCGAAGAGTGGGAGCGCGACGTGCTCACCGTGCTGCGCGATGAAATGCTCTACTTCTGGCCGCAGCTGGAGACGAAGATCATGAACGAAGGTTGGGCCACCTACTGGCACCTGCGGATTATGCGAGACCTAGATCTCGACGAGGCGGACGCCATCGAATTTGCCAAGATGCACGCCGGCGTGGTGTTGCCGTCGCGAACCAGTATCAACCCGTACCACCTGGGGCTCGCGATTTGGGAGAACATCGAGAAGCGGTGGAACGACCCGACCGAAGAGGAACGGCGGCGCTTTGGCCGCGAGCCCGGCAAGGGCCGCGAGAAGATGTTTGAAGTTCGGGAGATGGAAAACGACATCTCCTTCTTGCGCAACTACCTGACGAAAGAACTGGTGGAAGAACTGGATTTGTTCCTGTTTCAAAAGGTCGGGAACGACTGGCGCGTAGTCGAGAAGGACTGGGAACATGTGCGCGACCAAATCTGCGCCTCGCGGGTAAACGGCGGGATTCCCGTTCTGTACGTGGAAGACGGGGACTACAACCGAAACGGCGAATTGTACATCCGCCACTCGTACGAGGGAGTGGAGCTCGACCTCAAGCACCTCGAGAAGACGCTGCCATATCTCAACAAGCTATGGGGGCGAACCTGTCACTTGCAGACGGTGGTTGAGGGGCGTGACGTCGTCTTTACCTGCGACGGGAAAAAGAC
>CAZYAH010000137.1:1454-5942 GCA_964645595.1 uncultured Alicyclobacillaceae bacterium
TTGGGCGGGGCACGCAGTTCCCCGCTCAATCTTTGCCTTGAGGCGAACGGAGAGACCCGTGTGAAGAAAGGTATTGCAACTGCAGGCATTTCGCTCCTCTCAATGGCTACTCTGGCAACGGTTACGTTGCCCACTGCACCGTTCGCCGAGGCGGCAACTTACAGGACCCAGACCAAGTCGATCTACGTGAACGGAAAACTGTTGATTCGCCCCCAGGGCATTGCCTCGAACGGCACAACCTACATGCCCATCTGGTACATCATACAAGTCTTAAATCAACTTGGTATCAAGAACTCCTGGGATGGAACGCGTTTAACTTGGACGATTACAGCGCCGTCTTACATGCCGGTTGACCTGACGAACATTCCGAAAACCCATGGCTCGTGCATCATTACGTTAAACATTACGACGATGTACCGCGTCAATCGTATTGTCTACACTGCGCCAGGATCGCGTATACCGACCACCTACATGCCCGTCTGGTACATCATGCAGTTGTTGAATCGACTGGGCATCGGTTCAACGTGGAATGGTACGACATGGCGAATCACAACACCACCTCCTATGAGCGTCACGGTTGCGGATCCGTCGCAATATCCGACCCTTCGCTACGGTAACAATGGCTATCCGGTCGTGTTGCTTCAGCAAAAGCTGAATGCCGCCGGTTTTAACGTTGGTGCGATTGACGGGCAGTTCGGCTACACTACGCAAGTGGCTGTAAAGGCGTTCCAGGCAGCAAGTGGCATCACCGCAGACGGTGTGGTAGGACAGCAAACCTGGCTGGCTCTGAATCAACGTCTAGCAACTATCTTTACACAAGATCTAAGTGCGAACACGAATACGAGTACGAACACGGGTACGAGTGCCAGCATGGGCACGAGCACGGATACAACGCAGCCTCCCACGGACCACAAAACAGTCGTGGCGTGGGCAACCAATGGGTATTCACTGACTGATGCAATGCAAAACTCGAGCATCACGCAAATCAACAATTTCAACTACAATTTGAACCCTGACGGCACGGTGACCGATTCGACCTACGGATCGGACACGCTCTCCCAGCTCTTGAGCTACGGTGAGAACAATCACGTCGACGTGTTTGCGACGGTGACTAACATCAGTTCGACAACCGGGAACTTTGACGGAACGTACACCAGTACGGTGTTGAACAACAGTACAGCGAGGACGACTCTGGAAAAGAATTTGGTTGATATCGCAGTTCAACATGGATACAAAGGGATCGATATCGATTTTGAGAACGTGAAACCGGCGGACGGCAACATCTTCACCCAGTTTTTGTCTGAGTTGGCGAACCAGCTGCACACAGTAGACAAGGAGTTGTCCGTGACGGTTCCTGCTGAAACAGGTGCAACGTCTGAGCCTTGGGACGGTGCGTACAACTATGCTGCCATCGGCAACATTGCGGATACTGTTCCCATCATGGCATATGACTACTCCTGGCAAGGCAGCAGTACTCCGGGAGCCATAGCACCGCTTTACTGGGACGAACAAATCTTGAAGTACGCCACGTCCGTCATGCCAAATAGCAAAATTCTCCTGGGTCTCCCAGCGTACGGGTACGACTGGAATACAACAATCGGCGGTTACGCGACTGCGTACTCACTGAACAAAATCGACGCCTTCATTGCGCAGTACAATGTGACACCCAGTTGGGACAGCACGGACGCAGTGCCGTACTTCACGTATAGTGACACTAGTGGAAATAGTCATACCGTGTACTATGAAAACCAGGCAAGCATTCAACAGAAGTTGAACCTGGCAAGTCAATACGGACTGGCTGGAGTGGCGATTTGGAAAGCTGGTCTGGAGAATCAGGCATTCTGGAACGCGGTACAACCCTGGGCGCAGCAAGGCGCAAATTAATATTTCGGCCTTCGCTTACGCATGCTTGACAAAAGGGTACGACTGTCGCGTAACAAGTTCGAATTGAAGTTTACATTTTGTACACAATACCTACCCGGGTGGGTAGGTGCGGCCGTTCACAATTCCTCGTACTATAGTACACGAGTACGCGGTCAAAGACGTTTCCGCACATGAATGCGACCAGTGACCAGGAGTTGAGGGACGACCATGCCAAGTTGGTTTTGGATTCTGTTCATCGCGACATTTGTTGTTCATGTCCTCATTGCATTTATCATGTCTCCACCAGAGGCGGTTGCCAATTGGTTAGTGGGTAAATTTCAATTACATCCAGAACTGCGCGGTGAGGATGCCGTTGTGTCTGTCAACGGCGTCACTTTGGACGGAGAAGACAAAAAACAGTTCATTGTCGACTTCAACAAGGCCGCCTTCTTGCAGCGTTATTACGATGGAATCCCGAGATACAGCGAGGACCCTGCGGTGGTCGTGACCACAAAGCAAGGGAAGCGGGACGTGAGTTTCCATTTGTACGCGCACAAAGATTACATTGATGTAATTAAACATTGGAACACGAAAGTCGTCGCGTACCGAATCCTGTCTCGGAACCTGCAGAACCGCTTACTGTCGCCGAACACCCAGGGAGTCACGGTATAAGACAACGAAATCGGATTTTAAATCAGCCGTTCGCTGAAGTCGCATCAGACCATTTGGAGTTTTCAAGCGCAAGCCCTTGCATCTCGACAGTGCAAAGGATTGCGCTTATGTTTCATTATTGGACGACATGACATACTCAGTAATATCCTCATCACAAACGAAGGATGTGTCATGGTTGATTGCCGACAACAATTCAAACAGGCTTCGTTTGACACTGCAGTTTGAAATAGATGATAGCTTTAAGAAGGAGATCCTTGTTGAACTGGACCCAGGTCGGAACCAGCACAATCCAATCCACATGATCAATAACATAACGACGTCTATCCTTCACTTATTGACCAGCTCATCGTTGGAGGAGAACGCACATCCTTTCCCTGCTCTGGACACGAGTCGCAGGACGAATCCAGCGCCAGACATTCACGTTGAAGGATTTTCCCCCCGAGAAGTCGACGTCTTCAGGTTTTTGGTTCAAGGTGTTACGAATAAGGAAATTGCCCGCAGACTTGGGATTTCGGAAAACACCGTGAAGTATCATGTGAAAAACATCATGGCGAAATTGAACGTGAACAGCCGAACTCAGATTGCCGTGCGGTTTGGTCATCCTTCCGAACATTCCCTGTAGCAGGTCAGATTCCATGGTCAGTACGCCAATCAAGGAGGAAATCCACATGGACTTGACAGGCATTCATCACCTGACAGCTGTGACTTCGCGTGTCCGCGAGAACTACGACTTCTACACAACAGTGATGGGCTTGCGGCTCGTAAAGCGGAGCGTGAATCAGGACGATGTCAGTGCCTACCACCTGTTTTACAGCGGCGACAGAAGAGGTGCTCCTGGGAACGATTTGACTTTCTTTGACTGGGATCTCCCGCGGGAACAGCGCGGCACGCGCAGCATTACTCGTACCTATCTGCGGGTAAGCGGGATCAGTGCCCTTTCCTGGTGGGCAGACTGGCTTCTTGAACACGGAATTGCGCACGGGGACATCCGTGAAATAGACGGTCGCGCCACGCTTTTCTTCGAGGATCCCGAAGGGCAAAGATTCGCGTTGGTTGACGATGGTGGTCAGGGAGATCCACATGAGCCCTGGGAACGCAGCCCAGTGCCTGCGGAATACCAGATTCGCGGCCAGGGTCCGATTCTGCTCAGTGTGCCGGACTTGCGCTACACCGATACCATGCTCACGACCGTCCTCAACATGCGACAGGTTCGCCAATACTTGCATCCCGAGAACGGAAAGGACACCATCTACGTCTACGAGATGGGGGGAGGCGGTCCGCATGCGGAACTGCACGTGGCGGTTCAACCAGACCTGCCCACGGCCCAGTTAGGCGCTGGCGGCGTACATCACGTTGCATTTCGGACTCCGAACGAAGACGAATATCACGAGTGGACCCGACGCCTGGAATTTTTCCGCGTTCCAAACAGCGGTGAGGTGGATCGGTATTGGTTCCGCAGTCTATACTTCCGGGAACCAAGCGGCATCCTGTTTGAGATTGCAACCGATGGCCCCGGGTTTGCGGTCGACGAGGATCCAGACACCCTCGGTGAAAAAGTCGTCCTGCCGCCGTTTTTGGAACCCTATCGGGCGGACATTGTAGCGAACCTCAAGCCGCTCGATTAACGCATTGACTGTGGCGAGCCGGGAGTGATTCCGGCTCGCCTTCCGCACTTACATCACTGAATTCTGCGGGCAATTGGGTACTTCGCATCGGGTTGGTTTGCGTCCATCAATTGGGCCATTTCATCAACCCGGTCGGACAGTGCCACTACCTGCCTGCTGAGTTTATCCACCACGTCGAGTGTCCGTTCTAGATACGTAACGAGGTTTGACACGGTAGACTTCAAAGTGTTTAGTTCGGCTTCGGTTACTGTTTTTGCGCGTGATTTCGGCAATGTATCTACACCACACAAATCTGGTTTGAGCGAAGGCACACAGCCCGTCTGTCTAC
>CAZYAH010000138.1:0-5920 GCA_964645595.1 uncultured Alicyclobacillaceae bacterium
CCCGTACACGTGGTGGGCAGGGTCCGTCAGGGCCTTCGCGTCCTTTATGAATTCGTCCCATGTCCAGCCCTTGTGCGGCAGCGGGACATGGTGTTCTTCAAACAGCTTGGGGTTGTAGTACATAACCACTGGCTGGGCAATCCAGGGCAAAGCGTAGTAGTCGCCGTTGTACTTGTCGTTGGCGAGCGAGTTGGGGAAATAATTGTCGGGATTGGCGACCACGTACTGGTCCTTGTACTTGTTTATGTAGGGCGTCAGGTTCAGCAGCGCCCCGTTCTTCGCGTACTGCGGAACGTTGGAGTCGCTGACGTAGAAGATGTCGGGCGCCGTTCCGGCGGCCAGCTCCGTGTTCAGCTTCTGATCGTAGTTGGACGGAATGTTGATATTCTTGATGACAAACTCGCCTTTGTGTTCCTCGTTGATCTTGTCGATAATCTGCAAGAGCTGCTTGTTTTCGTCGGCACCACCCCAAGAAGAGAACGTGATGGTAACAGGGCCACTGCTGCTGCCATCGGAATTCGATGAGTTGTTCCCCGAGTTGGTACCCGACCCGCAAGCGGACAATGCCAGCATGGAAGAACTGAGAACGGCTATCAACGACAGCTTTGACAGCGCATTCACTTTCCTCATCTTCTCTTCTCCTCCAGTTTGAAATTGTGTAGTGTTCGACGAATCCAATCACGCTCGTGCTATGTATCCATAAACAAGGCTCCCTCCCCATACACGAAGTCTTGAAGAGCAATGTGTGCGGCGCCAATGGCAGCCGAGAACTTCCCCAGTTTCGCCATCCGAATTTGCGTGCGGTTCGCAAATTCGGGATGCATGTGCCTGCGAATCGCCGTCGAGGCAGCGTTGTAGTAGACGGCGCTTTCCTCCACAACGGGCCCACCGAGGACAATCATCTCCGGATTGAGGACATTGCAGAGTCCCCCAATCACCGCCCCCAGCCACTGGCCGGCGTTGGCAAACTCGTCGACAAAGTCTGTCTGAGACTTCTCTGTCAATTCCGCCAAGGTCAGGTTTTCACCATAAGCGTCTGCGATTTGCCGCTGCAGCGCGGAACCGGACGCCACTGTGTCGAGGCAACCAACGTTGCCGCAGTTGCACCGGGGGCCGTCGAGGGTGACCGGCATGTGGCCAATTCCCCCTGCCCCGTAAAGAAACCCTCGGTGGAGTTGACGATTCAGAATGACTCCGCCGCCGATGTCCGTGTCGACAATGATGTAGATTAGGTTGTCGGCCGACGTCCCGGCGCCGAACCTGCTCTCGCCAAACGCCGCGGCGTTGGTGTCCTTCTCCACGTATACCGGGACGCCGAACTCCCGCTCGAACAGCTCCCGAATGGGCACGTTTCGCCACTCCGGAAGGTCGGGAGGATGGGTGACAATCCCCTTCTCAACGTCCACGGGTCCGGGAGCAGACACTCCGATGGCCCAGATGCGGTCACGCGGAATTTCGTTTGACATGACCTTGTCCTCGACGACCTGCCGGAGCATCGGCAATGCCGTCGCAGGATTCTCGTCCATGTCTACCGACACGCGGTGCGTTTGCACGACGTTGCCTGCCAGGTTGACGACGGAAAGGAGGACTTCCTTCGCCTGCACATCAATCCCGAGAAAGTAGCCCGTGGTGGGGTTGATTTGGTACTGGACGGCCTTGCGCCCTCCGCTCGACCGGGTGGTCCCGGTTTCCCTCACCAACCCCTGCGCCTCAAGTTCACTCATGAGGTTCGATATGGTTGCAAAAGTCAGATCTGTGGCCATGGCCAACTCAGGCTTTGTCATGGCTGCTCGCGCGCGCAGCAAATTCAAGATGGCCAACTTCTTCAACTGCTTGGTGCTCATCCGCAGGCCCTTTCTGTAAGGGAATTGCATGATCGCGATCTTTATTATCTTACTTATTATAATGACTATAATAACTATATTTGTCAATAGACCGGCTAGTCAAATACAAAAGACACCCGCTGTAGCGAGTGCCTTGTGTACTTACCACCAGCCCCACGGACCGAGCGCTGCGAGAGCAAAAAACGGAAGGAAGAAAAATGGGAAAAAGGCTGTTTCAACGTCATCTTCCGGCTTGCGCATGTTCTGAAGCAGATTAATGTTTGCAGTATTGACGTCTGTTCCACTCGCAAGACCAGTGTATCCGCCGCCAAACGGACGCATGTAAATTCCATCCCCTGTTACGGAATGCAGAATTCCGTGGTGAATTGCGCCGTCCCTCGTGTTAACGACCACAGGCCGTCCAATAAACCGCATGCAATGAGCACGTGTAATCACAGTCCTACCCCCCTGAATGATGAAAAGACGCCCTTTTAGGACATTCCAACTGATGTACTGTATGTGTGATAAGTTGTCCAACAAGAAGGACATATGACTTAGACTATTCGCCTCTTATTCTCATAAAGGCGATTCAAAAGGGAAGAACAGCACAAGGATGTTGAGGAATACAACCGCCGCAAGCAACAGATGCCTAGACAATGAAAAAGACACCCGCCGTAGCGAGTGTCATAGGGACATTATTAAGTAGTTCAGGATGTTGGCGGACTTGGTTGCGTCGCCCCATACTCGACGTTAAACCCATCCGTGTCTCCATCGGGAACCGATGGGGTGGAAACCTGGGAACCACTTTGGACCATGACGCCCCCATCCGCTGTTACCAGTCCCGGATTCCCGCCATTCACTGTACCTGGATCAATCGTCGTCTCGCCATAGTGTGCGAGAGTCGCAATCCGCCCTCCCACCGTAGGCGCTTCCTGAATCCATTCAGCCGACGTCTGTGGCCCGGAATACGCTTTCTGCGTCGTGAAAGATTGCCCAGTGGTGACATCCTTGATGTAAATAGACCACTGGCCGCCCCCGAGGTTCTGAATCGACGCATACATCCTGTCGCCTGGGTGGATGGTCATGCCGCTTATCACGGTTTCGGGAGCAGGGAGGATTTCCCACCAAGCATTATAGTGGGCAGATCCGTTGTAATAGTCCTGTTCTGTACCGGTTTGAATCAAGTTGCTGTTGTTGAAGCCGTCTATTCCTATCCAAGTCGACGAGTAAGTTGGCTTGGATGTCGGCTGAACCGTTGGTACTGTCCAGTAACCTGTGATGCTGTTAAATCCGCTCCCCGTGATGGCGTAGCCCGACCAGTTGCTGGATGACCAGCCAAATGAACTGGCCGCGGCGTTCGGCAACTTGGACGAGACTCGCGGTGCATGCACAATTTCCGGTGTCGATGCTGCAGCTGGAGTTACAATTAGGGGTACAGTCAGTGCTCCGGTCGCAAGCACCGTAAAAACACCCTTGCGCAACTTCATGTCATCCTTCACGCTCCCGAAGTCGATTGAGGTATTACCCCAGAGACATTCATATGAGCGCTGTGGATCCACATGACAGTTCCATTAAAAATGTGCAAGCCGGAAAATCAATCTAGCTTGCCAAAGATCCGGATGATTTTGTTGATGGAATATTCCAAGTCGAGCAACTCATCCTCGTTTAGTTGACTAATCCGCTCGCAGAATACACGGTGGAATTCTTCCCAACGCTTACGCACTGTGCATTTTCCTTTGTCGGTGAGCATTAGTCTGACGGAACGTCTATCGCTAGTGTCCTTGACCTTTTTCACATACTCTCTCTCCTCCAGTTTCCTTATCAGCGGAGTCAACTGCTGCTTGGAAATGCTTATACTCTGGGCGAGTTGGGTCATGGAAACGCCATCTTGTGTCTGGAAGAGCTCCTCTAGAATATGAAATTGCAAATGGGTCAAATCAGACGGTTTGGGTACAAGTGAATTCTTTGTGACTGGCTTGTTCATTTTGGTGTAAACCAGCGGCAGAAGACGGACAAAGCTTTCAGCGATTTCGTTAATCTTCGAGGTCAAAGCCATTCTTCCCTTGCACATTGAGTTGACAATAAGTAAACACAAATGTACTATTTCGTCAAACCAAGCTTGATGGTTCATTTGATTTGTTCCGGTAAATACGCAATCGTGGTAAATCTATTTTTACTATGCCTGTGAAAATAGAAAATAATTATTTACTAACATAGTTACCACATTTCCATACATTTATCTACCCAGTTGCTCGTGAAGCGCATTGAACAGACATCGGCCAGACAACCGGTTCGGAAAGGATGGAGTCTTGATATGGCAATGCAAATTCGAGGTGTCACCTACGACGTTGGAACACCTACCATCAGCGGTGGACTCACCCGCGAGACGCTGCCGTTGAATGTGGTGGAACAGGAGATGCAAGTTATTGCGAAGGAGTTACACTGCAACGCCGTGCGTGTTTCGGGTCGGGACATCGACAGGCTGAAGTTGGCTGCCCGCGTGGCAGCCCGTCAGGGACTGGACGTTTGGCTTTCACCGACGTTGCACGACGCCCACACCTTGGTGCCTCAGCAAGCCACTGACACGGGATGAGGGCGTACAAGCACGTTACCTGACTGAGCTGCTGACTTTATTCGAGGCAGAAGGAGTCGAAGGCGCGTTCGTTTACACATTCGTCAGCCCTAGTTATCCTTCAAGCGTAGATCCTCGCTACGATTTGGACATCGCAAGCTACAGTCTCGTGCGTACCTGGCCCGCTGGACACGATACAACCCGGCCACAGCTGCCGTGGGAACCTAAGGAGGCGTTTCACGCGGTTGCCCGCTATTATGGGGAACGCGCGAGTAAATGACATGGATGTGCTTTCGCCGCTTACTTGAGCGCCTGTCCAACTCCGAGCTTTACGGCCGTGCAGTATACTTCCCACGCAGCGACCAAGTCCTGAAACGGAAGACCCACTCCGCCGAAAATCGTGATCTCATTCGGATCGCAACGGCCCTTTGTCTTCCCTTGCAGAACTTCGGTCAGTGTTGTATACGGAAACTGCAGATCCTGAAACGTGTTGAGCGCACCCATCTGCACCGTCAACTCCCGGTCATCACAAACGAATACACTATGTCGCACCAGTTCTTCCGCCACTTCCACCTTGCCCGGAGCATCAGGTCCAAGCGTTGTAATATGGGTTCCGGGCCGAACCATATCCGGAAACAGGAACGGTTCCCGTGACCATGTGGCTGCGATCACGATGTCTACATCGCGAACCGCCTCTCGTACGGATGCGACAAACTCGCAATCGAAACCTTCCTTCATTCGTCGCTCACAGAATCCCACAGCTGCCTCTGTTCGGACGTCATAGACATAAACCTTTTTGATATTGCGCACGTGGGTCAGGTACTGAAACTGCATCTCCCCCTGTACACCGGCGCCGATGACAGCCACTGATTCCGCGTTTCCACGCGCCAAAACATCCGCAGCCACAGCTCCTACCGCCGCCGTTCGGTGTGCCGTCAGAAGCGGAGAATCCATCACTGCGAGCAGTTTTCCACATGAAGCATCGAAAAGCTGAATCACTCCCTGAATAGCTGGCGTTCCTCTCTCGGGATTATGCGGATATTTCGTATGCACTTTGACGGTGAACGCTGGTATGCCGGGCATGGCTCCTGGCAAGAGAATCATTGATTCTGCTTTCACGGGAGCCCCAGTGACACTAGAGAGGTCGGCGCGAATGCGCATTGGTTTCGGCATGGTTGTGTCAATGGTTGTAAAGGCAGATTTGATTGAACGAATCAGTGCCTCTTTGCGGATACATCGAGCGACATCGTCACGGCAAAGCCAGATGGTAATATGCTCGTCCCCCTCCCACACCCAATCGTCCCGACGTCTTAACTATAATGCAAACAGGGGCGCCCCACAGCAGCCATGCCACTGTTGTGACGCCCCCTGGCTTCACAGTAAACCGCTCGAGAGAGCCCAATTATCCTTGTATCCCGCCGAGCGACAAATACTTCACATCCAGGTACTCCTCGATGCCGTACTTGCTCCCTTCGCGGCCAATCCCCGACTCTTTCACGCCGCCGAAGGGCGCTTGGGCGGTGGA
>CAZYAH010000139.1:0-5917 GCA_964645595.1 uncultured Alicyclobacillaceae bacterium
CTGTGCGTGTTCGTTATGCGCCAAGTCCAACCGGACATTTACATATCGGCGGGGTTCGCACCGCGCTGTTCAATTACCTCTTTGCGAAGCATCACGGCGGCGTGTTCTTGCTGCGAATTGAAGACACAGACCTGGAGCGCAACGTCCCTGGAGCCGAGGAGGAGATGCTCAAGGGATTCCGCTGGCTCGGCTTCGAGTGGGCAGAAGGGCCCGATATCGGCGGAGACTTCGGCCCCTACCGCTGCACGGAACGCCTCGAGATTTACCAACACTACGCGGACAAACTGCGCGCCGCAGGCATGATTTACCCGTGTTTTTGCACGCCGGAAGAGCTCGAAGCGGAGCGGGAGCAAGCGCAGCGCGAAGGGAGAATGCCCAAGTACAGCGGCAAGTGCCGTCACCTGTCCGAGGCAGAGCGTGCTGAACGGCTGAAGCAAGGCCTCGTCCCGAACTGGCGATTTGCAGTTCCAGAGGGCCAGACGATTGAATTTGACGACGAGGTCCGCGGGCACGTGGTCTTCCAGACCGATGACATGGGCGATTTTGTCGTCGTCAAGTCGAACGGCATTCCGACGTACAACTTCCAGGTCGTAATTGACGACGCGCTCATGAAGATTACGCACGTGATTCGCGGCGAGGAACACTTGTCCAACACCCCGCGGCAAATTTTGATTTACCGCGCACTCGGCTTCGCAGAGCCAGTGTGGGCACATTTGCCGCAGGTCTTGAATCAGAATCGCAAGAAGTTGAGTAAGCGCGATCCGAACGTCATGCCGGTTCACGTCTACCGCGAGAAGGGTTACCTGCCCGAAGCAATCGTCAACTTCTTGGCTCTGCTCGGGTGGTCGCCTGGCGGTGAAGAGGAGATTTTGTCCCTGGAGGACATTGCTGCTCGGTTTGACCTTGGGCGCGTGAACAAGAGCGGCGCCATCTTCGACACCGACAAGCTGCAGTGGATGGCAGGACAGTACCTGCGCCGCTTGCCCTTGGACAAGCTGACCGAGATGGTCGCGGAACAGCTGGCTCGCCACGAGATTTCTCTGCCGGAGGGCAGGGACCTGCAGTGGCTGCAGCAAATTGTGGCCCTCTACCAGGAACAGATGGCCTGCGCAGAAGACTTCATTCCACTGTCCAAAGGCTTCTTTGAACCAGAGATCCAATGGGATGAAGAAGCGATGGCCGTGCTCCGGGAGGCTGGGGCGTTGCGCGTTGTGGAGCGCTACCGGGACCTCGCCGAACAAGCCACCGACTGGACGCCGGAAGCGAGCCGTGCCCGGTTCAAACAGATTCAGGCGGAGTTGGGCGTCAAAGGGCGCGGGCTGTTCATGCCTGTGCGGGCGGCAGTGACGGGGCACGTGCACGGTCCCGACCTGCAGCAGAGCATTGCTTGTTTGCCGCAAAAATGGGTCATTGACCGGCTCAATGCCGCCATCGAGAAGGCATCCGCCTCATTCTGAACGGATGCGAAAATACCGTTTGACAAAGACGGGTCGTTTGCGCACAATATGCGTAAACTAGCGTGATCTGATCCAAATCGCGAAGGCGTGGGACAGGAAGAGTACGCGGTGTTTGTTGGCCAAGAGAGAGGGCGCCGGAGGAATCCGGGTGGAAGCGCCCTTGCCAATTCGCCGTGGAAGTGCGCCTGTCGGCCTCGGAAGGAACGATGGAGAATCCGGCTGATGGAGACTCCATCTAGTAAAATCCGACGGGTTGGCTCCGATATCAGCCGTTCGAGTGGCCGTATGGACAATGCGGCAAGCAGAGTGGAACCGCGGCAAACACCGTCTCTGAGTACAGAGGCGGTTTTTCTTTACGGACAACTCGGAAAGAAAGGGATGCAGCATGGCGATTCGACTGTACAACACCATGACGGGCAGAAAAGAACCGCTGGAGACCTTGGAGTCTGGGAAAGTGCGCTTCTACGCCTGCGGTCCAACCGTATACAACTACTTTCACATTGGGAATGCCCGGATGTTCGTCGTCTTCGACACCGTCCGCCGCTACCTGGAGTACCGGGGGTACGAGGTCCGGTTTGTGCAGAATTTCACGGACGTGGACGACCGAATCATCCAGCGCGCCAACGAAACGGGGTTGGACGTGCGCGGCGTAGCCAATATGTACATTCAGGCGTATTTCGAAGACGCGGACGCCCTCGGGATACGCAGGGCGACGGTTCACCCGCGCGTGACAGAGTGCATCGACGACATCATCCGGTTCATTCAGGACCTGATTGACAAGGGTCACGCATATGTCCGCGACGGAGATGTGTACTTCGACACCTCTTCGTTCCCGGAATACGGGAAGTTGTCCGGGCAGTCGCTGGAGGACATGCGCGCAGGGTTCCGGATTGAGGTCAACGAGAACAAGGATGATCCGACCGACTTCGCCCTGTGGAAGTCAGCCAAGCCGGGCGAAGAGTATTGGGAAAGCCCCTGGGGACCGGGTCGGCCGGGCTGGCACATCGAGTGTTCGGTCATGAGTTCGAAGTACCTCGGGGAACAGATTGACATTCACGCCGGCGGCAGGGATCTGGTGTTTCCGCATCATGAAAACGAAATTGCGCAGAGCGAATCCCATTCGGGGAAGGTTTTTGCGAAGTACTGGATGCACAACGGAACCCTGAACATCAACGGGGAAAAAATGTCGAAGTCACTCGGCAACTTCATCATGACGCGCGACCTGCTGCAGAGAAGACCCGCCCGCGCGATTCGATTCTTTCTGCTCAGCGCACAATACAGACATCCGCTGAATTATACCGAGGACGCGATGGACCAGGCGGAGCAAGCCATTGAGCGGATCGACCGCTGCCTGAGAAACCTCGAGCACCGCAAGGCTGCTCTGGTGTCAGCGAAGAACCGGCCGCAACCGGACGATGCCGAGGAGCAGCGGCAGGCGGCAGCGGCGGTTCGTAATCAATTCATCGACGCGATGGACGACGATTTCAACACGGCGGACGGGATTTCGGCAATTTTTGAAGGGGTGCGTCTGGCGAACACGTACCTGGCCAAGGATGACGTCTCGGTTGACGGGATTGACGTCTGGTCAGGGTTGATCCTCGAACTTCTGGATGTACTCGGCCTCAAGGACACGTCTATGAGCGAGGCAGAGCTGGAAGCGAGCATTGCCCAGTTGATTGAAGAGCGCAATGAAGCCCGCAAGCGGCGGGATTTTCAGAGAGCGGACGAGATTCGCAACCTCTTGCTGGAGCGCGGAATCGTGCTGGAGGATACAGCGCAAGGGACGAGATGGTATCGAAAATGACCGAATGGAACGCGAAGGACTTGTCTTCTCTGGCGTTGGCGTTTATCGGCGACGCGGTCTGGGAAGTGTACGTGCGGAACCATGTACTGAACAAGGGGCTCCGCCGTCCGGCCGACCTTCACAATGAGACAACCAAGTACGTCCGAGCACAGGCGCAGGCGATGCTCGCGGACTTGGTTTGGGACCTGCTTACAGAGGAAGAGCAGCAGGTGTTGAGAAGGGGCAGAAACGCAAAGTCCGGTACGGTGCGGAAAAACGCCGACATCCTGGACTATCGGCACAGCACAGGATTCGAAGCGCTGATTGGCTACCTGTACGGGCAAGCGGATGGCGCGCGGCTGGACGAGATCTGCAACTACGCCCTGCGCAAGATTGATGAACTGGAAGGATGACAAGAGATGACACGGGCAAGGAGAGAGCGGAATCAGCAATCCCGCCGGTCCTCGCGGACGGGCGCAAACGTACAGAGAGGGCACGGTGCAGCCAACCGGCCGAGCCGGGACCTGCGAAGGTCTTCGGAACCGAAAGTCGCTGCCGTCGACACAACAGCCGCTAGCGCGAACCTCGTCGTGGGGAGACACCCGGTGTTGGAGGCGCTGAAAGCGGGGCGGCCAATCAACAAGATTCTCGTCTCCGAAGCATCCGAAGGCGGCAGTCTGATTGAAATTCTCGGGAAGGCGCGTGCGGCAGGAGTGGTGGTGCAAAGCGTCCCGAAATCCCATCTGCAGAAGATTGCCGGGACGAACCACCAGGGAATTGTCGCCTACGTAGCTCCGCGTGAATACGCGGACCTTGACGCGGTGCTCGCCCGCGACACCGGCCAGCCGCCGCTCGTCGTGCTGTTGGATGAAGTGGAAGACCCGTACAACTTTGGCGCAATCCTGCGTACGTGCGAAGCGGTCGGGGCACAAGGGGTGGTGATTCCGAAGCGCCGAGCCGTCCCATTGACGGAGACGGTGGCGAAGGCAGCTGCTGGCGCCGTCGAATACGTACCGGTCGCACGCGTGGCCAATCTCGTGCAGGCGATGGAACGACTGAAGGAAGCCGGGTACTGGATTGTGGGAGCCGACGTTGGCGGCGAGTCCCTGTACACGGAGGTGGACTATCGCGGGCCTATCGGCGTGGTGATTGGCGCGGAAGGGAAGGGATTGAGCCGCTTGGTGAAAGAAAACTGCGATTTTCTGGTGCGGCTCCCTATGCATGGACAGTTGCAAAGCCTGAACGCATCGGTGGCCGCAGGTATCCTGTTGTATGAAGTCGTCCGGCAAAGGGGGTAGGCGCAGAGGGCAGGCACGTGAATGTGTGATTGTGGACGGTTACAACGTGCTTGCCCAGATGCACGGGTCTCGACTGGACCAACTGGAGGACATCGATGCTGCCCGGGACGCCCTGTTGGGCACGCTGCAAGAATATCACGCCTACTTTGGCCGGGACGTAGTGTTGGTGTTTGACGCACATCGCGCCAGGCAACGCGGTTCAGATTCTGTGCACGCCGGTGTTCGCCTGATCTACACGGCGAATCTGGAGACGGCGGACGAACGGATCGAAAAATTGGTCTACGAATTGCGGGACGTCTATCCACAACTTACGGTCGTCACGTCAGACTCTATCGAACAGCAAGTCGCGTTTGGCGGTGGGGCGCTGAGGATTTCCTCGCGCGAATTTCTGCTGCAACTCGACGCCATGCGACGAGGCATTCGCGGGACCGTGACACAGGAAACAGGGCAAGCGCCGGGCAGAGTGCTCGACGTAATCCGACACGACATCGCGAATATTCTGGAAAAATGGCGAAGAGGGTAATCTACCAGATTGACCGTGGTAGATTACATAATGTATAATAGCGTCATCCTGGCAGCCAATTCGGGGTGGTGTTGTGGCAACTCAGACAGAGATGAATGCTGTTCCAACCCTTGAGGAACGGTCAGACGAGGACCTCGTCGAAGCTGTGCGGAACGGTGACAACGAAGCGCTCGAATACTTGATTCACAAATATCGGAACTTTGTGCGCGCAAAGGCCCGTTCGTATTTCCTCATTGGCGCTGACCGGGAGGACATTGTTCAGGAGGGCATGATTGGCCTCTACAAGTCCATTCGGGACTTTCGAGAGGACAAGCTGACCTCGTTCAAGGCTTTCGCCGAACTGTGCATTACCCGGCAGATTATCACGGCCATCAAGACGGCAACTCGGCAGAAACACATTCCGTTAAACTCCTACGTTTCTTTGGACAAGCCAATCTACGACGAGGACTCGGACCGTACGCTGCTCGACGTCATCTGCACGGCCCGCGTCGCGGATCCGGAGGAACTGGTCATCCACCAGGAGGAGTTTGACGACATCGAAATCAAGATGTCCGAGTTGTTGAGCGACTTGGAACGGAAGGTTTTGATGCTTTACCTGGACGGCCGTTCGTACCAGGAGATTGCGGTTGATCTGGACCGCCACGTCAAATCGATTGACAATGCCTTACAGCGCGTCAAGCGGAAGTTGGAGAAATATTTGGCAGGCCGCAACGTCTATGCGTAGGCCGGATTGACGCTGTGGATATGTTGACACGCTGTGGTTTGGTGTGCTAATTTTAATAAAGTCTACGGGGGGTGCGAACCCCTTTTATTTATGATGTTGCCCTTTCAAGGGAGGTGCTCCGGGATGCGCGTC
>CAZYAH010000140.1:0-5864 GCA_964645595.1 uncultured Alicyclobacillaceae bacterium
CGGACGGCGGAGCAGTCGGCGAGGGAGGCAAGATGGAGAAGCACGTGACCCTCGCGGTCGCCAAGAAAGTCGAAGCATTACTCAGGCAAGCTGGAGCCAACGTATTTCTCACGCGAACCACGGATGATGACTTGGCGTCCGACGAAGACCTGGCCCGGGGTCGGCGCCAGCAAACGGACCTCCGGAACCGCACGCGCTATGCGAAGTCCAAAGATCCGGACGCGTTCATCAGCATCCACTGCAACGCAGTTCCGTCACCGATGTGGTACGGGGCGCACACCATTTACATGAGCGGAAACGTGGAGGGAGAAAAGCTCGCGAAGGCCATGCAGCGGCGCTTTAAAGAGTTGTTATTGCCGACGCACCGGGAAGCGGACGACATGCATACTTTGTACTTGCTAAAACGGATACCCGGACCGAGCGTGCTCGCGGAGGTGGGATTTCTGTCAAACCCGCGGGAGGCCGAAGCCCTGGTGACAGACCGGTATCAGGAAGTGATTGCGTTCGCCATATATTTGTCCATTCTGGACTACTTCGCTCAACTGCCGAAGGACGCGCCTCCTGGAGAAGCGGAATGACCCGATTTGTAACTTGGGACAGGGCGACAAAGCGGAAGCGGAGGCTCATCCTTAGTGTCGGGACGGGACTGGCGCTTGCTCTCGTTGTCTGGCAGGCGCAACACCACACTCACGACCCCATGACGGTATTTCGGGCCGAAACTGCCAGCCCAGGTTGGATCATCCGTTGTACCGAACGGACCTGGCACGGGAAACCCGTCTACCAACTGATAAACACGAGCGAAGCCACCTTGCAGCGCGTGACGGTATGGAACTGGAGCAAGGAACTGCTGCCTGTCCTCCACGTCGGACCAGTCGACAACAGGATGGCGTCTGACCAATCGCCGCTGTCATCGCCGCCTTACGATGTTCCCTCACACCAATCGCTGTGGTTTGTCGGCTCCATCCCGCCCCCGGCCCAGTTCATTGTCGAATGGCAGGTAAGCGGGCAACACCACCACGCTTACCTCAACGTCACATCGTCCAACCACTTCGAGCAGCACCCTGTTTGGCAAGGGGAATCGAATGCGCTACACTGAACTATGGTACCTGATTGCGGACTGGGAGGCATAAGGATGCTGACGAAGGACCAAGTTCTTGAAGCTCTCTGGGAAGTAGAAGATCCCGAAATTCATAAAAGTATCGTCGAACTAGAAATGGTCAAGGACGTCAAGGTGGAGGGATCGAAAGTTTCCGTCACCGTCGCTGTGACCATTGCCAACTGCCCCTTGCGCAATACCATTGAAAAATCCGTTGCGGAGCGCCTGCGCAATCTGCCTGGCGTCACCGACGTCCATGTGGAGATCCTCACCATGACGGATGAAGAGCGGGCAAGATTTGCCGCAAAGTTGCGCGGTGGGCGGCCTGAGCCGCAGAGCAAGCCGCCGATTTTGCAGGCCGAGGACAAGATTCTGTTCCTTGCCGTGGCTTCCGGGAAGGGCGGTGTCGGTAAGTCGACGGTTACCGCCAACCTCGCGGTTGCACTGGCGCGTGAGGGGCTGCGCGTGGGTCTGATTGACGCCGATATCTACGGCTTTAGTATCCCCGGGATTTTCGGAATCAAGCAACAGCGGCCCACTGTTATCGATGATTTGATTATCCCGATTGAATCGAATGGCGTGAAACTGATCTCGATGCATTTCTTCGTCCCGGAAAACAATCCGGTCGTCTGGCGGGGACCCATGCTGGGCAAGATGCTCCGCAACTTCTTCGGTGAAGTGCACTGGGGAGATTTGGACGTCATGTTGCTTGACTTGCCGCCTGGAACAGGGGACGTGGCGATGGATGTTCACCAGCTCCTCCCGAAGAGCAAGGAACTGATTGTCACCACACCTCAGGCCAACGCAGCGGAAGTTGCGGTGCGCGCCGGCGTCATGGGGCTCAGGACGAACCACGAAATTGTCGGGGTTGTCGAAAACATGGCGTACTTCGAGTGCCCGGGATGCGGTGAGAGAACGTATCTGTTTGGAAAGGGCGGCGGTGACGAAGTCGCACGCGCGCTTCGCACGGATGTGCTCGCCCGTGTTCCGATTGCGAGCCAGGACTCTGCAAACCAAAGTTCGCTGTTCGCGGAGGACACGCCGCAAGGTCAGGCGTTTGCAAATCTGGCGAAGGCAGTCATCGAACGCACCGGCTTAAAGGCCTCGCAGCATCAACTGCCGTAAGTGACGTAGCAACGGCATGAGGCGAAGGACGGTGAACAAGAGCAGCCACTGCAGACGTGGTGTGATTCTGCAGTGGCTGCTTTGTCCCGTCCAAGCGGTGAGGAGCCATGGATACAAGGCGTTCAGCTTCCACCGCCGCCACCGCCGCCTCCATCGCCACCACCTTCTCCACTTGCACTGCCACCGCCTGCTTCCGACTTACCACCCTGTTGGCTTTTTTGTCCCTGTCCACCGGCTGCTTGCATCTGCTGGGCAACCGCCTTTTGCAAGGCGTTCTGAAACTGCATGCGGAAACTCGGCGTCTGGAGAGCGTCCGTCATGATTTTCATAACCTGTCCGCGGAACTGCGGCGTTTGCAGAAGTTCTTCAAGTTGCTTCGTAAAATCCGGCGATTTCAAGAGTACCATCATATCCTTCTGGTACTCGGGGTCCTTCATGAGCTGCTTTTGGAGGTTCACCAAGTCGGGCTGTACCGCTTTGGCCAGCGCCGCCGCGAATTCTGGTTCCTTCGCCTGTTGAGCGAGGAAGGACTGGTTCTTCTTGGTCTCCAGGGCCTTTTCCACGGCTTTGCTGATGTCGGTATCGGAGACGACGACCTTCTGTTTCATACTGGGGTCTGTCAACATCTCCGCGACAGCCTTCTTGCCATCCGGAGAGTGCAAGATGTCAATCACCATTTGTTTGGTGGTACCGTAATCCTGGTTCTGGTTCCCGACTGATCCGCTGACATCCGCACCCATGCTGCCTCCGCCGCCGCAACCAGCCACCAGCAAACCGACCAGAACGGATGTCCAAAGCCACTTCCCGTTCACAAGTGCACCCCCAATCGGACAACGTGGACACTATGGAAAGTATGTGACTTGCCGACGGATGTTATGCGGAAAAGCGGTTTGTCCAAGAGTGCGGCGTAATGTATGATGGGAGCGTCAGGAGGCTGCATATGTATGAGGTTGCACCAGTTCATCTTTCTCTTGGCGAGCACGGTTCTGGTTGGGGCTATTGCCGGACTCGCCACAAGTCTCACGGGTTTGTGGATGCACTTGCCGTGGTACGTAGGTCTCGTCTCTGGAGCCTTCTTTTCCACCACGAGTCTGATGGGGTTTTGGGCTTACCTTACCTTGAATTTCATTGCCCGCATTACCCTGCCGCGCCGCGTGTGGCGCTGGGCTCAGGCGGTGGTCCTTGCCCTCGCCATATACGACATGCTGTGGGGGCGTTACCATTTGAACAGTGCGGTGCACGCGGAGCATAATCTCGACTATTGGACGTACTTTGTCCAAGGTTTTTGGCCCCTCGTCGTCGGGGCGATTGGCGCCTATCTGAAACAGCGCCAGTCTGGTCGAGGCAGCTTCTTGCCGGCCCTGTTTTTCCTGTACGTGTTTACGGTCGTCGACTCGCTTCCGTTTATCTGGCTGCAGTACGGTTGGTCGCAGTCCGGACCGCTGGTCAACCAGATCCTGATTGTCATGATGGCTTGCAACCTCTACATCACGCTCATCTACGGAAAACTGTTGAACGCCCAAGGGGCGGTTTCCAGCCCAACGACAAACAAGCCGTCGCTGTGACGGCTTGTTGCAGGCAAACTTCCAGGTAAACGGCTTATTCCACTTTGGTCTTCACGTCGGCCTGGGCGAGCAGTTCTGACACGGTTACGAACCGATACCCTTTGGCTCGCAGTCCGTCGATAATCTGCGGCAGGGCCTGGACAATTTGTTTGGACGAATCGCTCGCGTGCATCAGGATGATGTCCCCTGGCACAGCGCGGGTGAGGACGCGGTTCACAATGGCTCCTGTACCAGGATTTTTCCAGTCCAGAGAGTCTGTGTTCCACTGAATAACCGTGTATCCCATATCGTTGAGGCACTTGATGACACGCGGGTTGAAGTCGCCGTTCGGCGTGCGAATGAGCCGTGTTTTGACGCCCGTGACCTGGTGGATGGCCTTCTCGGACAGTCGCACTTGTTGAATAATCCAGGAATTTGGGTAGTTCGAAAAATCCTTGTGCAAATTGCCGTGGTTGCCAATCTCAAATCCCATCCGGTGAATGCGCTTGACAATCTCCTGGTGCCGCAGGGTCCAAGGGCCGCTGAGGAAGAACGTGGCTTTTTTGACCTGTTTCTTTTCCAGTATGTCCAACACCGGATCCGGTACTTTGTTGCCCCACGAGATGTCGAATGTCAGCGCAACAATCTTCTGGTCCGTGTCCACCTTATATATGGCTGACGGTTTTTTCTGGGCAGCCAGTGCCGGCCCTTGTCCAGTGATACAACACAGGCCTGCTGTCAGCAAAGCCACAATGGACATCATAATCCGTACATAGCGCTTCCTGGTCATCGGTACACCTCCGCAGTTTGTCTTTGCAAAGTGTGTACCGTGGGTATACCCACTATACGCGAGCGGGAGGGGATTCCAACGACAAGACGCTTGCGCGAGAGAGACAGTTTCATCTGGTTTGTGGCGGTCGCCGCGGGAGTCATGGCCGCTGGTATGCTTGCAGCCTGCCTGTGGCCTCAGCACTTTGCCGCAATCGTACAGCCGTCCATCGAAAAGCTGCGAAGGTTGGCGGATACAGCGGGATCGTCACCGCTTAAAATCTGGCTCGTCATCTTTTGGAATAATCTCGCCGCGGCACTGCTCATGCTCGTCACAGGACTTTTGTTTGGCGTGTTTCCGGTTCTGTCGATGTGGTTTAACGGTGTCACCATCGGCTACGTCATGGTGATGGGAGCACAGGACATGCACGTACCCGGTTGGAAGCTGTTCTTGGTTGGGATACTACCGCATGGGCTGTTTGAGTTGCCCGCCATTGTCTGGGCCAGCGCACTTGGCATGCAACTCGGGTACGTCATTCTGCAGGAGACCATCCGGTATATCAGAGCGTCCTTGGGTTACAGCGCAGCGCCCGTTCGCTCCACCACGACCTTCCGCAGTGAACTGCAGAGAGTCGCCCGCCATGCGCCGTACATTGTCGGGCTGCTCCTGCTCGCTGCAGCAGTGGAGAGCAACGTGACGCCGAAATTGATACATTGGGGGTTTCAACTATGAAGACATTGAAAATCATCGGCGCACCTTCCGACCTCGGGCAAGGACGACGCGGTGTGGATATGGGGGCCAGCGCCATCCGCTACGCTGGTCTGAAGGAGAAGTTGCAGGCGCTTGGCTACGACGTAGAGGACCTCGGCAACGTACCGGTCCCGATGTCGGAGATGCTCTGTGTTAAAAATGAGAAGCTGAAGTATCTAGATGAAGTCCGAGCTGTGTGTGAATCGCTCCAGGAAGTGGTGAGCAAGGTCGTTCGCGACGGGTACACCCCGATTATCCTCGGGGGGGATCACAGCATTTCCATAGGCTCCGTGGCCGGGATTGCTGCCGCCCAGCCGTCGTTTGGGGTCATTTGGTTTGATGCGCACGGCGACATGAACACGGCGGAGACGACGCCGTCCGGCAACATCCACGGCATGCCGCTGGCGGTCAGCCTCGGTTACGGACACCCGGACCTCGTGAACCTCGGCGGGTTCGCTCCCAAAGTCAAGCCGGAAAACGTGGTGCTGGTCGGGATTCGCGATATCGACGAGGGAGAGGCCGAGCTCATCAAGAAGTCCGGCATCAAGGCGTTCACCATGGCGGAAATTGACCGGATGGG
>CAZYAH010000141.1:0-5860 GCA_964645595.1 uncultured Alicyclobacillaceae bacterium
CCAGCACGAAGAAGTTGTTGATTCCGTGAGCAAGGTGCAGGTAGCTGATGAACGCGCCCATCAGCCGCGTCTTGCCCACTCCGGTCGCAAGCGCGAAACACAGCGACGGGAAGTCGCGCTCGAAGTCCGTGACTGTCGGGAATTCGCTCTTAATTGTCGCAAGCGCGGCTTGCAGGTCCGCTCCCTTGCGCGGCGGGATGATCTCCGTCAGCCGGTCCAGGATTTCCAGCGAGCGCCGCTGCGGCGAGCGCAGGCTGAGACGGCCAGTAATCGAGTTGACTTGGCGGTTCAAGACTTGTTCTCTTCGCTGAAAAGTGCCTGCTGCCCCGGTTCGGGGGGCGCTTTGGGCAGATTTTCCACCTGAAGGCTGTAGTCGTCCTTGCCCCACTCGCAGCGCTTGAGCACGGCGTTGGGAATCTTCTTCAGCGTCAGGTTCGGGGAACGGTCAGCCTTGCCGCGAAAGGCCGAGCAGAGCACGAGGAGCGAGCGCTCCGTACCGACCTCGTCGGAGAGCGCCTGAAGCTGCTCGTGGCCGAGGTTCTGCGTGGTGACGTAGATAAAGTCGTGCTCGGTCGAATGGCCGTGTTGCCAGTACACCGCGTCGCTCGGCGCGTACGTGAAACCCTCCAGCTTGCACAGCGCCTCGGCGAGCATCGCGGCATTGAATTCCTTGTTGATGACATAGTTGCCCCACTTGTCCTTCTCCAGTAGCGACGGCGCAAGCCGGTAGTAACGGAACCCGCCGCCGCCTTTCCACCCTGTCACGTCAGTAATGCCTCCAGGATCTTTGCAATCTATGACCCTCTTCATGCGTGGAATGATGTGCGTATGGCAATGCTCGCGCAGCTCCACCATGATCCAGCGGCGGCCCATCTTGTGAGCAACGGCGCCCGTGGTGCCGGAGCCAGCGAAGGAGTCGAGAACGAGGTCATTGGGATTGGTCGACAACTCAAGCACCTGCTTAATCAACGCCTCGGGTTTCTTTCCGTTTGGAAAAATAACCTGCCCCTCCTTGCTCACATTATTCCAGTTAAACCCAGACCAATAGGTCCCGAGTTTGTCGAGCTTAACTAATCTAGTTCCTTTTTTTGTGGCAGTGTCCTTAAGCCAAATCACTCGACGTACCGTCGGGCTAATATAAAGATGCTGAACCACTTGTCCCTTGTCTCGTCCTGACCGAGGTACGTATTCCGCTTCTAATAATTCATCATCAGCAAGCGCTTTGAACTCATCAATGATTCTGGTGCGAATACTTGTTTGTGCATTGGTGTCGGAAAAAATAGCGTTAAAATGATCGATATAAACACGCTCTCGCTCTGCGCCACCTCTAATTAACGAATTTACCGTCGTGCGCTTGAGGCCTTTGAATTTCCTCACCCGGATTTCGTCGCCGGCACCGTCTAGAATCACCCGCTCCTCAAGCCGCTTACCCTTATCCAGTAGGATGCTCGTGTACTTCCAACTCTTTCCTTCTGCCTCCATGTCGTCAATCAACTCAAATAGGTCTGTCTCCTCAAACACATCATTAAAACGGATAAATCCACCGGTAGGATCCTGATCCTTGACGTAAGCCAGAAGAAACTCGACATTCTTTTTGAGTTTCTTATCCTCGCCGCCACCGCTTGCGCCGGCCGTGTTCTTTGTCTTAACCGCAATTTGGTTGATGAAATTTGCGCGACCAAAAATCTCATCAAGTAATACTTTGCAATACGCAAACTCTTCATCATTGAGTTGGACAAAAATCGCGCCGTCACGGGCTAGCAAAGTATGTAGTATCTCCAGGCGCTCCCGCATCAGAGATAACCAAGTGGAGTGTTCAAGTCCGTCATCATAGTGTTCGAATGCCTGCCCTGTGTTGTAAGGAGGGTCGATATAGATGCACTTAATCTTGCCCGCGAACTCCTGCTCCAGGGCTTTAAGCGCAAGTAGGTTATCTCCGAAGATGAGGCGGTTATCAAACTTGTCGTGGTCAGTGACTCGCTGTTTGGCGTGATACGACTTCTCTGGGTCCTCCAGCAGAATGCGCGGCTCTAGCCGAGGCCGGTTGTCCTTCCCGATCCAGGTGAGTTCGAGTTTTTGTCTGTTGACTGCCATGATTCAAGCTGGCTGTTTTAAAGGATGGAGACGCCGACTCTCATCCGCTGTTGCCCAGTAGCTGCCGGATTTAGAGTTCCTTGGCCATCCGGTGTCGGGACAGGTAAGAGCATCCATAAGGTAGACCACTTGCTGACCAAATCCGATTGCATCGCCCTCTAACAGCTTGAATGAGAGCGTATTGAAATGGGCGCCGAACACGTTTCGCGCCTGCGCGATACGCGTCAGTTCCCCAAGGATCGGCGCAAGGCTGATTGTTTTATAAAGGGGCGCGCCGCCTTTGTCGTTACCATTGAACACTTCCACCTTGAGCGAGTCACGAAGCTTCTTGTTCAGCGCTGGTAGAAGGTCGCCCAAGGTATAGCGTCCATCTAGTCGACGCGGTACATGACACTCATACAAGAGCGTCAAGAAGTCCAGCGCAGCTTCAAGTATTACACCCGCCTTTGAGCAAACAAGCTGCGGGTCGGGAGGTTTTTCAGCAAGCAGCTGACGGAGTCGCTCAACATCCGGGATGCTTCGTATGAGTTGCAACCCTTCAGCTGTTGTCCACTTAGTTAGCTCGACGAAGTGGCACTGTCCGTTCTGAAGCCAACCCCAGCGTAGCTTCTCCTTCCACGGGCGATAGTGGGTGGTGATGACGCAGTGGCGAAACTTGAGTACCTCTGAGTGGAGCATCTCAATGAGCCGTTCAACATGCGGTTCATCCACACTGGCGAGAACATCGTCAAGAACCAAAGTCGTTTCTGCCGGTTTTTCCAGAGACGCTAGCGCAAGAAAAATGCAAAGGCCAAGGGTGTCGAGGTGCGATTGGCTGAAATAGGCCTGCGGTGGGGTTCCAGTCTGTCCGCCAAAGCTTGCTCCTATGTCAAGGGACGCTCGCCTATTTGGATCCAGCTCAAGGCTGATCTTGTTCAGCCCTTCGCCAGGATGAACTGCTTCATATAGCTCGCCGACTTTCGCAGCAATAGCTTGCAGTACACCATCCGTAAAGTTTCGGCGCTCATCTTCGACAATTTCGAGAGCACGTTTGAGGCGCGGAAGGAGTTGATCGAGTTCCTTCTGAGCTTGGACGTTAGTCTTATACGTATTGAGCGCCAGCTTAAGCGTGTTGACGAACTGACTCTGTACTTGCATCGCGGCTTCGGCCTTTGGCCATTCCGCTGATAATTGGGACGTTGACTTGATCCAGTCAGCCAACACGCCCAGGTCAATGGGACATGGTTGCTTTGGCAGCGGCACGTTCTGCTGCCACTGGTGTGCAGATTTCGCGGTCTCAAATGCCTGGCTGTCACGGGCAAGATCGCTCTTGAGATCTGAAAGCTTGCGCTCTGCGGCCTGCACAGATTGATCTGCTGCTTGTTTCTCGCGCCTTGCCTTCTGCAGGGAAGCAAACTGTTCGATCCGAGATTCAACTCGTCCGCGCAGCCCGGCGACTTTCTCGACGCTTTCGCAGAGTGGGCAGTGAGCCGGATGCGGGTGTTTCTCAAGGTATGGCTTTGCGGCCTCAAGAATGCCGACCAGTTCTCCTGCGCCTTCAGCGGCATTGGTCAATAGTTCTTCCAAGTGCTTCACCGCAGTAACGGCAGCAGCATGCGCGGTATCCAAGGAGTTGTTCGCAGCTAAAATCTTTTCCGGATAGTCGGCAATCCGCTGATAGGCAGCACGCAGCTTACTGAGGGCCTGTTGCTCGACTTGAAGTGCTGACACGTCTCGGGCGGACTCTTGCTCCGCCCATTTGATCGGGTCCTTTCCCGGCTTACCTGCCGATTCCCAAAAATGGCGGATCGCTTCCTCATTCTCTTGAACCCGGGCTACTGCTGTATCGCGACTGCTACCGAGATTTCGTATCAGTTCCCTAAGCGTAGCCTCGGACGTCTCGACTCCCGAAACGTCGATGAATCGACCGATCTCCGTATATCGATCTGCCGGTCTCGCTTCGATTAAGCGCATCATCTGACTGCGACGAAGTACTTCAACCTTGGGCCGAGCCTCGGTTGGCACAGCAATCACCTCCCCCCTATTTATTCTCGCCGTACACGTCGAATCGCCCGTTTCCAAAGTAACGGCGATATCCGACGCAGATTTGCCAACTGAATGCCAATATCTAATTGTCTTGCCAAGACCGCGATCCTCTAGAGATCCCACCCTTCCAAGTGCGAGAAACTCGAAGGCATCGCAGATGGTTGTCTTTCCGGTGGCATTCTCGCCGTAGATGACCGTTAACTTTTTACCTTTCTCGAATGTCAGACTGAACGGAATTACGGAGCCGCGAAGATGTCCAATGACCAGTTTCTTAAGTGCGGATGTATTCATGCCTTCTTCTCCTTGCCCTCAGCCAACTCAATCGCAAGGCGCCAGTCTTCCGGCTTTAGTTTTCCCTCCGAGAGCTTCGAAAGCAGTTTTGCTCGATCGTCAGGTGTGAGAAGCTTCTCCTTGATCAACCGTTCCAAGATGTTCGATGCTAGTTGTCCGGACGGTGTATCCATGACGTTCCCCCGAATTCAGCCTCATTCTAGATAACAGACCAGCGTATAAATAGAAGCCGCTCGATGCGAGTGACTTGGGTAAGCTTGCCTTCAATCTCCGCTATAAGATTCTCGCGTTTTTTATCGATCTCGTCTTGCGCCTCAAAAAGCGCCCGCCGCTTCTGGCTGCGCTGCGACTCCAGCGCCTTGATCTGCTTCTGGCCAGCGAGCTTGCTTTCCAGTGTCATTGCGGTCATCGCCGTGCGGCGGGCTTCCTTGATTTGACGGTCAAGTTCCTTGATCTCGCGCTCCAGCCCAAGTTTCAGGTCTTCGGCCCAGCCTTCGAGTTTTTCGGCTTCTATTTCAAAGAAACCCGCGTTGCGCTCGGAGATTGTGCGCTGGATCGCTTCCTGGCGCGCGGTGGTGAGTGATTCGAGGGATTTTTCCCTCACCCCTGGCCCCTCTCCCGGAGGTAGAGGGGAAGCGGGTTGGGTGCTCGGCAATGAGAAGAATCGCTGCAATAACTCCTCATCGAGGGTCTGCCCGTCGTCGGTTACACCAGAGAGAATCAGGTGGTCCTCGGCCTGGTCGAGCGATTCGACAGTCAGGCGGCTGACCTGTAGCCAGCCGGACTTACCTCGGAGCGGCGCGAGGACGCTGATCCTCCCGGCGTGCGTTTCGTAGTCGAAAGTCACTTCGGCGGGCGGAAGCGTCCGGGCTTTGGCCTGCTCCAGCACTCTTTCCGCGAGCGGGTGGGCAAGCCGGTAGAGGTGCGCCTCGCCTGAGCGGCGAGGTAGCTCGTAGAGCCCAAGCGGTATGCTGTCACCGAACGGGCAGGATTTGAGGCGGAAGGCGAATTCGCTGATGAATTCGGCGTGGCTGTCGAGCTCATGTTCTGTAAGCTGCATGAGCATCTTCTCGAAGCGGCTCTGCCAGGCGCGCGAATCCTCGTCGCGGATGCGCAGTTTCTCCCGAACCTCATCGTCGAAGTTCTCAAACAACTGCCGCCGGGTGCGGGTCATCGCCTCGTTGATTTCGGCGCCCAGCTCCCGCTGCAGCGTGTCGAATGAGGCGCTGATCTCCTGAGGCGTACGGCAGCGCTGATAGATATCCGCGATGCGCTTCTCGAAGTCCACCCCGCTTTCAATTGCGCCGAGCACTTCGTCGCTTGCGCCGAACACGCCTTCGAACAGCTTGAACTTCTCGGAGAGCAGCTCGAATACGCGCCGGTCGGCCTCATTCGATTGATTTAAGAAGTTGACCACCACTACGTCATGCTGCTGGCCGTAGCGGTGGCA
>CAZYAH010000142.1:0-3944 GCA_964645595.1 uncultured Alicyclobacillaceae bacterium
GCGGTGGTGAAGGTCGAGCTCCGGTCGGTCGCAAGTCGCCGATGTCGCCTTGGGGCAAGCCGACGTTGGGCAAGAAGACTCGCAAGAAGAACAACCCGTCCGACAAGTACATTGTCCGCCGTCGCAAGAAGTAAGTTTGACGCTTTGGTGCGGATTTTGTATCAGGGGCTACGACGTCAAGCGTAGGAAGGGGGTTATACGATGGGACGTTCCTTGAAGAAAGGACCGTTTTGTGACGAGTATCTCTTGAAGAAAGTGGAGGCGATGAATGCCTCTGGCGAAAAGCGCGTCATCAAGACGTGGTCGCGCCGTTCCACCATCTTCCCGCAATTTGTGGGACACACCTTTGCGGTGCACGATGGCCGCAAGCACGTGCCGGTCTACGTGACGGAAGACATGGTTGGACACAAGTTGGGAGAGTTCGCGCCCACCCGTACGTTCAAGGGCCATGCGGGCGACGAAAAGTCTTCGCGTTCTCGATAAACGAAGGCATTTAGGAAGGAGGATGCGGCATGGAAGCAACGCAAACGCGCGCTCGTGCGAAGTATATCCGGATTGCGCCGCGCAAGGTTCGCCTGGTCGTCGACCTGATCCGCGGCAAGCGTGTGGCTGAGGCGTTCGCAATCCTGAAGCTGACGCCAAGGGGTGCATCTCCGGTCGTTGAGAAAGTGCTGAAGTCTGCGGTTGCGAACGCGCAGAACAACCACAACATGGACGTGAATCGACTGTACATCAAAGAAGCTTACGTTGACCCGGGTCCGACGCTGAAACGGTTCCATCCTCGCGCGCAGGGTCGTGCGTACAGCATTATGAAGCGGACAAGTCACATCACGGTTGTTGTGGCGGAAAAGTAAGGAGGGATAAAGCGGAATGGGTCAAAAGGTCAATCCCGTAGGACTGCGCATCGGAATCATTCGCGACTGGGAGTCCAAGTGGTTCGCCAACAAGAAGGACTACCAAGACCTCCTGCACGAAGACCTGGCTATCCGTAAGTTCATCTTCAAGCGTCTGAAAGACGCTGCGGTGGCCTCCGTCGACATTGAACGTGCAGCGAACCGCATCAATGTCATCATCAACACCGCGAAGCCGGGAATGGTGATTGGCAAAGGCGGTCAAGAAGTTGAAGCTCTGCGGAATCAGTTGAACGCACTGACGGGCAAGCGGGTGCACATCTCGATTTCGGAAATCAAAACGCCGGATCTGGTGGCCCAATTGGTTGCCGAAAATATCGCGAGCCAACTGGAACGCCGTGTATCCTTCCGCCGCGCCATGAAGCAGGCGATTCAACGGACCATGCGCGCTGGTGCGAAAGGAATCCGCGTTCAGGTGTCGGGCCGTTTGGGCGGCGCTGAAATTGCCCGTACAGAAGGGTACTCGGAAGGTACAGTGCCACTTCACACGCTGCGTGCCGACATCGACTACGCTTTGGCCGAGGCGCATACTACGTATGGCCGCATCGGCGTCAAGGTGTGGATCTACCGCGGCGAGGTGTTGCCTCAAAAGCCGCGCAAAGGTGCGCAGGAAGGAGGTAAGTAACCATGTTGATGCCGAAACGGGTCAAACACCGCAAGGAACACCGCGGGCGTATGAAAGGTCACTCCAAGGGCGGCAATGAAGTGACGTTCGGCCAATACGGTCTGCAAGCCCTGGAACCTGCATGGATTACCAACCGACAAATCGAAGCGGCTCGTATCGCGATGACGCGTTACATCCGCCGCGGCGGTAAGGTCTGGATTAAGATTTTCCCGAGCAAACCGGTCACCCAGAAGCCGGCTGAAACCCGCATGGGTAGCGGTAAAGGCTCTCCGGAAAAATGGGTTGCTGTGGTCAAGCCGGGACGGATTTTGTTTGAGTTGGCGGGTGTCAGCGAGGAGGTCGCTCGCGAAGCAATGCGGCTTGCCGCGCACAAGCTGCCAATCAAGACGAAATTCGTAGTTCGCGAAGAGGTAGGTGGTGAGGCTGATGAAAGCAAGTGAACTTCGCGGCCTAACAACCGAGGAAATCCAGAACCGCATTGAGCAACTGAAGGATGAGTTGTTCAACCTTCGCTTCCAGCTTGCCACTGGCCAGTTGGAGAATCCAATGCGGATTCGCCAAGTTCGCAAGGATATTGCTCGCGCAAAGACCATTTTGAGACAACGCGAACTCGGTATCGGTTGAGCCTGAGATGGTGAGTCGCAACGATAGTTTGGCAGTGTACGCAGTGACTCACGGAAGGAGGTAACGTGCAGATGCAACGCAATTACCGCAAGGTACGCGTCGGGAAAGTCGTCAGTGACAAGATGGACAAAACCATCGTCGTCGCCGTAGAAGAGCACATCAAGCATCCGCTGTACGGCAAGACGATTCGCCGGACGAAGAAGTTCAAGGCGCACGATGAGAACAACGAAGCCAAGATTGGCGATATTGTACGCATCATGGAGACGCGCCCGCTCAGCAAAGAGAAGCGCTGGCGCCTTGTTGAAATCGTCGAAAAAGCTGTTGTGATCTAATCTTCCAGGCAGGAAGGAGGCAGTACCCGTGATCCAACCTCAAACCAGGCTGGTTGTCGCAGACAATACCGGTGCGAAAGAGATTATGTGCTTCCGCGTGCTCGGTGGCTCGAACCGGAAGACGGCGAACATCGGTGACATCATCGTGGCTTCCGTTAAAAGTGCAACACCCGGTGGCGTTGTCAAGAAGGGTGACGTCGTGAAGGCGGTTATCGTTCGCAGTCGCCGGGGTGTTCGCCGGAGCGATGGATCTTACATTCGCTTTGACGAGAACGCTGCGGTCATCATTCGTGAGGACAAGAGCCCGCGCGGTACTCGTATCTTCGGTCCAGTCGCGCGCGAACTGCGTGAAAAAGACTTCATGAAAATCATCTCGCTCGCTCCGGAAGTTCTCTGATGACGGGCAGTGAAAATTGTGGTGGCCAATGCATTCTTGATGCAATGCAAGCACCGGGTCCCGTGAACGGACTGCAAGGAGGTGTCTAAGAATGGCGAAGTTGCACGTCAAGAAGGGCGACAAAGTCGTCGTCATTGCAGGTAAGGACAAGAAGAAGACTGGTACGGTTCTCGCTGTGTTTCCGAAGAAACAACGCGTGATTGTCGAAGGCGTAAACATCGTGAAGCGTCACACGCGTCCGAATCCGCAGCATCCGGAGGGCGGAATCATCGAAAAAGAGGCGCCCATCCACGTATCCAACGTGCAGTTGGTGGACCCGAAGACGGGCCAACCGACTCGCATCGGTTACAAGGTGTTGGAAGACGGAACGAAAGTGCGTTACGCGAAAAAGTCTGGCGAAGTGATTGACTAGTAGCCAGGTGAAGGGAGGGCTAAGTGTGAGCCGCTTGCTCGAACACTACAAGAATCACGTGGTCGGCGAGTTGATGAAGAAGTTCAACTACTCCACGGTGATGCAAGTACCGCGTATTGAAAAAGTTGTGGTGAATCTGGGCCTGGGCGAAGCCGTCCAGAATCCGAAAGTGATTGACTCCGCTGTCGAAGACTTGACAGCTATCACCGGTCAAAAACCGGTTGTTACCCGGGCGAAAAAGTCCATCGCGCAGTTCCGCGTTCGCCAAGGCATGCCAATTGGCGCCAAGGTGACCCTGCGCGGGCAACGCATGTACCACTTCCTCGACAAGTTGATGAATGTGGCGCTCCCGCGGGTGCGCGACTTCCGCGGCGTGTCGCCGAAGGCGTTCGACGGTCGCGGAAACTACACGCTCGGACTGCGTGAACAGTTGATCTTCCCGGAAATCGACTACGACAAGGTCGACAAAGTTCGCGGTCTGGAAGTTGTCGTCGTCACGACGGCAAAGACGGATGAAGAAGCACGCGAGCTGCTGACATTGATGGGTATGCCGTTCCGGCATGCGTAATAGCATGCGTAATTCATCGAATTTAACGTGGGAGGAACGATGACGTGGCAAAGAAATCAATGATTGCGAAAGCAC
>CAZYAH010000142.1:4044-5856 GCA_964645595.1 uncultured Alicyclobacillaceae bacterium
TGGTGGGCCACGAAAAAGTGGAGATTCCGGCATCGAAAGTCAAACGCGCCATTGCCGAGATCCTCAAGAATGAAGGATTCATTCGCGACGCGGAATTCATCGAAGACGATAAGCAGGGCGTGATTCGCCTGTTCCTGAAGTACGGAAAGAACCAGGAACGCGTGATTACGGGTCTGAAGCGCATTAGCAAACCGGGAATGCGCGTGTACGCGCGCCACGACAACATTCCCCGTGTACTCGGCGGACTCGGTATTGCGATTCTCTCGACCTCGAAAGGCATCATGACAGACAAGGAAGCCCGCAAACAGCACGTCGGCGGCGAAGTGCTCTGTTACATCTGGTAATTCCGGGCGACAGAACGGAGGTGTAGGAATGTCTCGAATTGGTAAGAAGCCGGTTCCGATTCCGGCTGGGGTTGAAGTTCAAATCGACGGAAACGTAATCACGGTGAAAGGCCCGAAGGGGACGCTCAGCCGCAACCTGCACCCGGACATGAAAGTGACCGTGAACGGGCAGGAAGTGGTGGTTGAACGCCCGAGCGATGAGAAACTACACCGCAGCCTGCACGGTACCACGCGGAGCATCATTGCCAACATGATTCAGGGCGTGAGCAACGGCTTCTCGAAAAGCCTCGAACTCGTTGGCGTCGGTTATCGTGCGGCGAAAAGCGGCAACACCGTAACGCTTTCGCTGGGATTCTCCCACCCAGTCGTGCTGGAAAACGTCCCTGGCATCGAAGTCGAGGTGCCGGCAGCGAACAAGCTCGTGATTCGCGGCATCGACAAAGAATTGGTGGGGACATACGCCGCCAAGGTGCGTGCGATTCGCAAGCCCGAACCGTATAAGGGCAAGGGCATCAAGTATGAGAACGAAGTCATTCGCCGCAAGGTTGGTAAGACTGGTAAGAAGTAATCTCGGCTGACGCGAAAGGAGTGACCCGACATGATTACCAAAGCAGATCGCAATGAGGCTCGGAAACGCCGCCATCTTCGGGTCCGCAAACGTGTGAAGGGCACCATGGAGCGCCCGCGGCTGAACGTGTTTCGCTCGAACAAGCACATCTACGCTCAGGTGATTGACGACGTCAACGGCCGGACGCTGGTCAGCGCGTCGACGCTGGACAAGGAGCTGCGCGACGTGATCACGAACGGATCGAACGTCGAAGCGGCCCGCAAAGTCGGCGAACTGGTCGCGAAACGGGCTCTGGAAAAAGGCCTTACGTCGGTTGTGTTTGACCGTGGCGGATATCTGTATCACGGCCGCGTCCAGGCACTTGCGGACGCAGCACGTGAAGCCGGACTGCAATTCTAATACGGGAGGAAGGTGTCACTGTGCGCATAGATCCGAATCAACTCGAGTTGTCTGAGAAAGTCGTCTCGGTCAACCGCGTGGCGAAAGTCGTCAAAGGCGGCCGCCGCTTCTCCTTCTCCGCTCTGGTCGTCGTCGGCGACGGCAATGGCCACGTCGGCGCAGGGCTCGGCAAGGCAGCTGAGGTTCCGGACGCAATTCGCAAAGGCATCGAAGATGCGAAAAAGCATCTGATTCACGTTCCGATGAAGAACACCACGATTCCACATGAAGCACTCGGGCATTTTGGCGCAGGCCGCGTCCTGTTGAAACCAGCACCGAAAGGGTCCGGAGTCATCGCCGGCGGTCCCGTTCGCGCCGTATTGGAACTGGCCGGCATCAAAGACATTGCGACAAAATCCCTGGGTTCCAACAACCCGATTAACATGGTGCACGCAACGCTCGATGCTCTGAAGCAGTTGAAGCGTGCGGAAGAAGTGGCTCGTCTGCGCGGCAAGAGTGTCG
>CAZYAH010000143.1:0-5825 GCA_964645595.1 uncultured Alicyclobacillaceae bacterium
AAACGCAAGGCCGGTCGTCAGAATGTTTTTCGAAATAAAAAACTTGAAAGCGGGCTGGACGACGGGCGCATTCGCCGTTTCCTCAATAAGGTCTGGAAAAATGAAAAACTCTCGACCGCGGAGGGCCACGCCATCATGAACCTCTGCATGGCCGCCACCTACGACCCCGACCCGCGCGCGCCGCTCGGCTTTCGCATCCCGTTCAACGCCGAATCGGGCGAAGCGATCGAAGAGCGCTGGCGCAACTGGCGCCGCCACGACCCGATCAACCTGGTCTCGCGCTACCGCGCCAACCTCAAGTCACTCCGGGGGATTTACATCGATTGCGGCTGGCGCGACCAGTACCACATCCACTACGGTTCTCGCATCCTCTCGCAGCGCCTCGCCGAGGCCGGCATCCGGCACCGCTACGAGGAATTCGACGACGACCACTCCGGCATCGACTACCGGATGGACGTCAGCCTGCCGTTTCTTTACCGGGCATTGAAGGGCTGACAGAGTGAGAGGTAACGTGAGTTCTGGATCGCTAATCTTTCGGAAATTCATGCGGTGACAAAAAGGGGCGCGTTCGCCAACGCGGTGCTAGAAGGCTCGGTTCCCCACCCCGATCATCAGGACTTCGATTTTGCCGGATGGGACTCTGCCCATAAGCGGTTAAGGTCCGCCGAGTCGGATGATCGGCTTTATATGAGCGGACTATGGTTCTATGAGCGGTTTCAGGAATTCCAATCGAAAATAAGAGCGTCACATTTATTGGCAGTGACCCCCAGCCGTTCTGTTCCCTTGCTTTGTGGTATTGCGAACTACCACATCCGCGCTTTAGAAAACGAATCACGGAAGAGCCATCCGGTGGGCGAAACATGGAATACAGCCGAAAGCGTTTCACCTCGAATAACTCTTTCAAGTGGGGGAAAGTTTTCTGAGGATGAACTTCTCGGGTCGATAGTAGACGGTGTGCAATACCCGATGTTTTTCTGCATGAAGAAAAGTGAAGCTGGGCCAGAAACAAATGCGGCCAAAGACCTCTCCGAGGATTGCATCACCCAATTTGGCCTGGGATCTCTGTATAGCTTCCTAAGAAACGTTTGGTACGACTGCGTAGGCGCACGCTATCAAATCGACGAATCCGACAATGCACGCGATGTCCTTAGACCGGTATCAATGGATGAAGAGGCTGCACACACGTTGACGATCTTTCGTAGAGAAAACGCGTACGTCCAGGAGATTCATCTAAATAGTTTGGCTTGGTTAAGGCTCTCTAAGGAACACCGAAAAGAAATATTTCAGTCGAAAATCGTCGGGCGAGTTGTACGTGAAGGCAAGAAATTAAGACCGATCGTCGTCTCCTACGACTACTCAAGCGAGATCGCGCCTTCCGGATGGATTTTCAGCAACATGGCAAGAGAGGTCTACTACCAGGAACTGTTGGACGAGACCTTTCCGCGGTATGCCGGTCTCTCTGTGAAACTACTTATCGACGGCTGGCAATTGTTGTCATCCCTCGCAAATGCTCTATATGAGCGGACGCCAAACTGGGATGCGCGAACGGAGAAGCAGTTCTTAGAGCATGCTCCTCAATGGAATGTGAGTAATCTCGTTCGTCTACTTTCCAAGGGTTTGTCGTGGAATTGGGAGGTGGCGGCGCAGGTCGTCAGTTTCTTGACATATCGAGGAGATAGGGGCCAAGACCTATGGGCACAACCATTGGTGCGTTGCAGTGATCAGAAGGTGGTAATCACATTCGCGTCGCTCATGTACGGGAATCTTCTTCGCGTTATTGAACGTTGGTTGCGCCAAGGCGGGGTGGAACTGGGGGGAAAGGGTCATGCATTCGAGAGGCACGTGCGAAGGGAACTCAAGGACTATTTCGCGGGCTCTGCGCTCTGCAGCAAAGCCGTTGTATGCGATGACGCAATCCGCATGCCTGTAGCAGGAGGTGGCGTCGAAGAAATTGATCTCGTTATCTTGATGGGGAATGTGGTGTTGGTCGGAGAAGTGAAATGTTTGCTCGCGCCGGCTGATTCAATCGAGTATTTGCGATACTTCGACGCGTTGGATGGCGCTGCGCAGCAAATCGAAAGAAAGAGGGCGGCAATTCAAGCGGATATTCCTGGTTTTCTTTCGCGGCTAGGTCCTCATGTTCGCGCGCTATCGAATGTCGAGGTCATTCCTTTAGTCATTACGAATTCTGCGGTTGGAGTCGGTTTTCCTATTCGTAACGTTCCAGTCGTTGACCTTAGAACATTTCGAGTTTTTACAGACGGAAGTTACGCAGAGTGGAGTGTTTTTGATAAAGGAAGAATAGTCGAAGAGAAGAGAGGCTCGATATACTCTTCCTTTGAGGAGGCTCAGCGAGTATTAAATTCATTTTTGAACTTTCCTCCGTTCGTCAAAGTTACTCGTCCATTCCTGCGAGAACGTTCGGTACCATTATCCAATCGAGAGCGAGATAGCAAACCGGCGCGTCTTGTTTGCTTGGAGGTAGACACCGAACGACTTACTGCAGCTCGTGAGAGCGATCAGAGATCGCTCCGCAAGCAATAGTCAGAGAAGTCCGGACGTACGTCTAGCAGACAATCGGTAGTGAGTGCCTTAGCACGTTATGGGAATCGTCGTGGGCTGCGCCTACTCCGCTACGTGAAGCTGGGCAAGCGGAACGCCCCGAAGTCCCTCGACACGCGCTTTCTCGTCGCCAAGGCCTGGCACGTAGCCGCGCGGCACCTGCCGCCCGTTAAGTGGGGACGGTGGTGCATCAGTGGTTGCAGCGGATTGCAGAATATTGATTCAAGGGTAGGATTCGTCCGGGGGGCTCTTCCTGCCATTCATTTCCACCGTGTTAACACAGTGGAGTATGCAGACGTAACCCGCGTGATCTCGCGACTCAGCTTATGTGTTATCTGGTCGTCGAGTGGGGAAGGTCAAATATTGGACTGAGCCCCCCACTCTGAGGGTCGGTCGATGTCAGCAGAATCCGATGCATTCTTGTCCGCTGGGACGCCCTCCGGGCTTGCAAAGCTATTGCTTGGTCAATCTTATTCGCGATTCAGGAGATTGATCTATCCGACACCGCGCTACACGACATTCACGTTAAAGAAGCGCCTTGGCGGGACTCGCACAATCGATGCGCCAGCGGCATTACTGAAATCAGTTCAACGAAAGCTAGCAACGGTCCTCCTCGAGATTTACGGGCAGGGTAAACCTTCGGTTCACAGCTTTGTTCGAAAAAGAAGCATTGTCTCCAACGCGTGGCGACATTCACACAATAAGAAATTTATTCTCAATATAGATTTAGAGGATTTTTTTGGAACAATACATTTCGGACGCGTGAGAGGTGTGTTCCAGAAACCCCCCTTCTCGTTTCCAAGCAGTGCGGCTACGGTATTGGCGCATCTTTGCTGCTACAAAAGTCGATTGCCGCAAGGTGCCCCAACTTCGCCAGTAATTGCCAATTTCGTTGCCCGTGCATTGGATACTGATCTTCAAGACCTTGCGCGCTCCAATCACGCTACCTATACGCGATACTGTGACGACATTACGTTTTCCTTCTCGGTGCGAACTTCCCAGAATTTGCCGCTGCCGTTGGTCAATATTGCTTCGACCTCTCTGGTCGGTGAAAGTCTAGCAAGGGTCATAGCTGCGCACTCCTTCGGAATCAATTCGAAGAAGGTGCGCCTTCGTGGTCGAAGTCAGCGTTTGGAAGTAACGGGGCTCACGGTCAATGAATTTCCAAATGTTCAACGTCGCTTCGTACACGAGATTAGGGGGGCGTTGCATGCGTGGAAGGCCCATGGGCTTGCAAAAGCTCAAAGTGCATTTGAGCCCCGCTATAAGCGTCAGTTGAGAACGGCAATTACGCCAAAATTGGAAAGCGTAATTCGCGGTAAGTTGCTATTTCTCCGAATGGTGCGAGGGCACGACGACAAGATCTACACTCGTCTTGCCGAATCCTTCAACGATCTTCTTTCGAAAGAAGGGGCAAGTACACCATTACCGCTAGTTAAGCGTGTGCGTGACGCAGATGATCTGGCAAAAGCGGTGTTTGTTCTCGAGTGTCATTCAAAGACTTCGGGCGGAGACATTATTTATCGGCAAGGCACTGCATTTCTATTGGAGGACGTTGGGTTAGTCACATGCGAACACGTCTTGAGGAAAAATAACGCCACCTCGGAACAGGAGATTATTTACTTTGGAGCGGCGCCTGAAGACCGAGTTGTAGTATCAAATCCCGCCCTTGGATATATGGAACGTGCCGTGAAAGTTCGATCGACTGACTTGAAGTCTGACATCGGTACTTTATTAATACCTGCGGATCTGCCTATTACTGCGCGTTCGTTGCATTTGAGAGTGAGCGCACCGCGCGCTGGTGAGGCTGTGAAGTTAGCCGGATTTCCAAATTACTCGCCAGGTCGAAAAGTAATGATCGTCGATACAAAAAGTCTAGGGCTATATCCTAAATTTGGATTGACCCACTTTGAGATTGAAACGCTTATACGCGCTGGAAATAGTGGCGGCCCCGTTCTTGATGCGGATTTCTACGTTGTCGGCTTGGCGAAGGAAGGCGCGAAACAAGATGAAGGGAACAATGGTGCAATCGTATCGGCAGAAATTCGGGCGCTAACGTCACCACCACCGAAAGTCGCGTGATCATGGTTAGCGATACATGACCCGCAAGTACTACAGCGCGAGAAGGAAGCCAAAGGGGCTTACGCTCGCTGAGCTTTACGTCAAGCTGCAAAGTCTTTTTGCTTATTTTCGGGAGAAAGACTATTTCAAAGGGAAGGCTGGAGTACATGGATCAACAATACCGAACGAAATTCGTCACAAAGCGAGAATGGCCCTCGATTTTGAGTTATTTCATATCGGCAAATGGCCTGCAGATGAAGTAACCGAAGATCGCATTTTTGATGCGCTTGAATTCTTGTTTGACCACGTTTCAAAGCCCGGGGTATGGGCTGAAATGACTACCGAAAGTGGATGGAATTATTCTGACTATGACGGGTATAACGATAAGGCTGGGCAACTGGAGTTCAGAGAGACGGTAAATGCCTTTCTTGGTGAATACAAGAATGGCTATGAATTGACGGAAGGCGGAACAATATTGGCAAGTGTTTCCGCGGGATTGGAGCAAATTATTGATGCGGAAATTGTTCCGTACGATGAAATTAATGTCGATAACAAAGTACGAAGTGCGATTGTGAAATGGCGCAATCGTCATGTTGATATCGCAGAAAAGAGGGAAGCGATCCGCGAACTGGCTGATGTATTTGAGTGGCTCAAGAAGACACGGCGCTTAAAGTTGGTGTTGGACAAAGTAGATGAATCGGCAATTTTTTCAATCGCAAATAACTTTGGTATTCGGCATCACAACCCAGACCAAAAGACAGGCTTCGACCGCGCAATATGGTACTCATGAATGTTTCACTACTATCTCGCTACCTACCATGCGGTAGTACGCCTTCTTGTAAAGCATGCCAAGACTTCGCGTAGGCATGGTGGTTAGTAGAGTTTGGGGCGGCGCCGAACGGGAGCGAGCTAGTTCCTCGTTGAAACGTTGCGCTTGATTGGCCCGCCGACCTATCAGCGTAGAGGCGCCGCTGCTATAATGCGCCCTCGCAGTTAGTCCCAACCCAAGCTGGCTGAGGCCGGCTTTTTTGTTTTGGGAACTCCAGTGATCGTCGCCTCCGGCATCGCCATGCAGTTCGGGGCCACGCCTCTGTTCTCGGATGTCTCCGTTAAGTTCGGGGGCGGGAACCGCTATGGCCTGATCGGCGCCAATGGCTGCGGCAAGTCGACGTTCATGAAGATCCTGGGCGGGGAGCTGGAGC
>CAZYAH010000144.1:0-5818 GCA_964645595.1 uncultured Alicyclobacillaceae bacterium
CATCGCGCGGCTGCATGGCGGCAGTGTGCAACTGCTCGCGCGCGACGGCGGCGGCTTACGCGTGCGGGTGGAGCTACCACTCAAAACCGGAAATTAGCCGCCAAGACGCCAAGGCGCCAAGAAATACACAATAAAAACAAATCGAACCGCCAAGCACGCCAAGAGCGCCAAGAGAATAAAATATTAAATAAAACAAATACTTATATTTAAAGCGCACGAAGAACACAGGAATCGATACGACACGAACAAAAACGGCCGGCTGTCTTCAGCCGGCCATTCTTTCTCCGAACAATAAAATAGAACGCTAACGAGTCTGTAGGAAAAGCCCAAAACAACGAGGTTCTGGTCCCCTCGCAATATCACCGCGATTTTGTTGGTGCTCAGGAATGTTGCCGCTGCTGCGCTCGTCGATTCGCGCCAGGAGGAGATCGCGAACCAGTCGACCGTTTCCGTCAAATCTTAGCGAATCGCCGCTCATATTGCATCTAATTCGGTCATCGACCCGCTGGGGACTTTTCCTACAGACTTAACGTCTGAGTTCAGGGGCGCTGCGCGGCTTCATCGCGCAGCGCCCCCTGGAACGATGGGTTCGGCCACTTCGTCATCGTGGTTCCTTGCCGTGAGAATTGAATTCCCGGAGAGCTTGCATGATGATGTCGTTGTCGATTGTAATGACTACACCCTCGGTTCGTTCGGTCGGAGGGAGTATGTAGAAACGATGATCGGCATTGCTCAATACTTCTTTTGCGAGACTCGGCTCGACACCGAGAGCCAACAGATAGCCCTCTCTATCCTTCTCCCACTGTTCCCGGTCGAAGACAAGCGAGAATATGGTCTCTTGAGCTGCAAGTAACGGTTGGAGTCGATCCAGTTCTTCTACTGAGTAGAACGCTTCAGGAGGCGAGTCTAATTTTCGGTTGTTGCAGTTGCCGCACAACGCGACAAGGTTTCCCGGAACAAGGTGACCACCGAGGACAATTGGAACATGGTGATCAATTACCAAGGAGTGCGGCGAGCCACACTTGAAGCAGCGATTTCCGAATAGCCCGAAGAACTTTTTCTTGGCAAGGTCGGCAATGACGGGATATACGAAGACGCCGAATAATTGACCTTTCTCTTTGTTTCGCTGCCGCTTAATGGCATCGACTTCTCGAAGTGCTTCAACATCAAACCCAATGCCATAGCCACGTATTTTGCCGTCCGGCATCGTGCCCCCGCCGGAAATGCGAGCCTTGCATGTGGTAACCAAAAAACGCATTTTCCTTTGGCACATGAGCTTATGTAGCCTCGACGACTCGGATAAGCTGCTGGACAGAGTTATGCCATTTACCTGCAAGGAAAAGTTGTGTCCGCCAGCATCAGGAACCAAAGCTGCTAGGCATTCTGCTTCGATCCACTTTTCGTTATTTGGCGCGAGCAGATTCTGTAACCGGTCGTAGGGCTCACGGGCTGCGGCATACCACTTCTTCTGCCTATATCCCTCCCAAGGTTCTTCGATCCCAAAGCCACCATGTTCTGGAAACACCTGAGAACTAGGCCAGTGAAACGGTGCGTAGTCGAGGTTTAGTCGGGAGACCGTTTCGTTTGGCAGCACAAGACCAAGTTGCTCGGGATGGCGCACGTCTATCGTTTCTCGGAACGGTGGTTGATGTGAGCGGGCATTGAAGGGGCCGAACGGTCCGCGTAACCGGGCGTCGGCGCGCGAAGCGCGACGGGAACCAAACAGCAACGCTGTTTGGCGCTCCGGTTGACGCGGGGGTTAGGTTCCCTCTCCATCACAGGACGATCGCTCCAGAAGCCCAGGATTTGTCTACCTGCGCTAGGAGCGCCATACGGTTATCGTGATCCTCCAACTCGTTCAGCATGAATGCCTTGCTCCCCGCGTCCTTGATTGAGCAGCCGACATGCCAGCATGTCGTGTCATCAAGAACGATGAAGCGGTCGTGAAACTCCTTGGTCGTCCGGACTTCAAGCGAACCTCCTGCATGCTGAGAGAGCCATTTCCTTGCCTCAAGGGCAAAGTCGGAAGGCAGTTTTGAAGTGAGAATGCGGATAGTCATTCCAGCTTTCACGCAGGTTGAGAGGAGCGTGAGAATTGATTGATCAATGTATGGATCAACAACTACGACACGGTTCTGCGCCTTCTGAAGTATGGCCCTGATCCCGACGTACGCGTCGTGGTGGCTTTGATCCGGAAGGAACAACTCGCGGACGTTGCTGCCAGAGGGAACTAGCTTGTTGTCTCGAAGCTCCCAGCCGATCTCCCGCAGTGCATCGTTTAGCTCGTCGGTTGAACCATGACTCGCAAGCTCTCGCGTCACGATGTAGGCGACGCGAAGGCGATCGTCGTTGTTCGACAGTGATTGATAGGCCGCATCAATGCGGGGCCGATAGGCGGTCAACCGCGTGTTGTGCGAGTAGTTTTCCTTCTCGGTCAGCGTCCAATCCACGGTCAACCCCGCCCGATCGATGATCCCCGGAACCTCATAGCTCGACAAGCGGAGGAGAAAGCCCCGTACAACTGGCCATGGATTCAGATCCGAGGGTTTTGCTGCACCTCGTGCCGGCTGGGACAAAGCGGATTCCATAAGCTGAACAGCGCTAAGCAAAAGCTCTTGGATATGATGTACTAGGATCGAACGGCTATAGAACTTCTTCGCCGCCTCCTTTCTCCTGAGATACTCATCGTGAAGGTCCTTGAACACCGAGACGCCGGAGGCGGCCAAGTCGTTAAGGATCGATGTAGCCTCAAGTTCCCACCGAACAAGGTTCTGGGTGTCGAGAGCCTCGTCTGTGACTTTGCCGTAGTTGTGATCTACCTCGTACCGAGCGATCGAAGGGGCAATCCGCCGGGCTTCATCGATGAGTCGCTGCAGCTCTCCCTTTAGCTTTGCTCTGTCCATTTGCGTGGTAACCGCGCGGTTGTGCGTGGGAACCTAACGTGTCTGGTGAGGCGCGCGTGCGCGGCGCGCAGCGCCAGGCCGATAGCGTCGCTCTCGAGCCGGGGGTTAGGTGTCCAAACGAGCATTGCAGTCATTGGACTCGGTGCGGAGATTTTGCGCACAACTGCCGCGCATGGCCAAGCACATATGGGTTCTTCGGTCCCGCTGCGGTGGATTCTTGTGACCCCTCGAGAGTGACAGTGTGTTTTTGGCCAGAGGGACATTTGACCAAATACTTGGTCGAGGAGACGCGAACGATTTCGGGGTCTTCAAACGGTACCGTGACCGTTCGTGACTCCCTATCGGATGGCGCTCCGCCAATCGCAGCAGATGCGGACAGTGCAGCGAAAATCCCCATCAGGTAGTGGAGAATCGGCCGGGTACTCATTGGACACCTAACTAGATGTAGACACCCTAAATGTCGCTTTTAAAAGCCCCAGAAGTGGGGTGTAAGACAGCCAGCGAAGAAATAGGGTCAGACTCGATTTCCCTGTGATGGTATAGCTAAAAACTGAATGAAAATCGAGTCTGACCCTATTTCTTGGAAGCGACGCTCTTGCACGTCCGTGTTGAGCGAATGGTTAGGCATCTTTTCCCATATAGAACCGCGGGACTGAAAGTACGCAACTATTTACGGACAGATCGCTTATCGCCAAATATAGTAACCCCACGCATGCGCCAGAGCTCAATATCGTAATGTAGAGATGGAAGCGTGAGACGTCTTCGCTTAAGAAGGCGTTCACGTCTTCCAATTTTCTTTCTTCATCTATATCAGAGTGAAAATAATGCGCGTTAAACCACATGTCGATGTATTCCCGCCCAGATATTTTTCGGCCTATGAAGTCGGAAGCATGCATTTCGGCCAAGGCTCTATTCCAACCGTCTTTTAATGAACGCAGGTATCGACTAACCTCCTCTGAATCAGAGTGCTTAGCGAGAATATTCCTCACTCTCAAGAAATTGGATAACTCTTTTTCAAGATAGAAGAACCTGAAAGCTAGATATATTTCTTTGAGCTTTTCGTCCCTAGGAATATTCGAGCTCCCAACAAACTGCGCATTTCCTACCTTGGCCATACTTCCATGAATCAGGGCGGCTGACTGCGTTTCCCGTATGGCAACAAATTCCTTGGCACGCTTCCTAAATACATCGATTGCCCGCCACTCTTCTTCTGAAGTAATCGCCGATAACGGATATATCTCTCGAGGTATCTCCATCACGAAACGGTTCTCATGCCTAACGTCCGCGGTGAGATGCGCGTGCGAGCGACGGCGCTCGCGGAGCGTCATTCTCGAACGCGTGGTTAGGGCGCATTCGCTCTACGCCGAGGCGATTGCAGGAAATCGCTAGCAACGCTCTTATCGACCGAGACGGGCTGCACGGTGGCCAAAACGAGAATTGAATTGTCACCAAACAAAACACGGGCCTCGATTCGGGTCACTGAGTTTTCCTTGGTGGTCACCCCTGAGATGAAGAAGCCGGTCCTCGGCTCGGGTTCGCTTGTTAGGACGTAATCCTTCAATTCGAATTGAGCGATGAGTCCAGAGAGTAGTTCCTTCTCGATCGACTGACGGTATCGGCAGGCCTGTGGACAAGGAAAACACTTCGCGGACAAGAAGGGTATTGCCTCAAAATCGGTTCTTGCCGTGAACTCATCCTCTTTAGTGATCGGGACCGTTGGAAATGTGATGCTGTATTCGCAGGCCGAATTGGTATACGGCGTCTGCGCCTGGGATACCGAAGAGAAAGCGAGCGCCGCAGCAGTTAAAGCCCAAGTGAGCGAGTGCATATGCGCCCTAACGTCCGCGATGACGCGCGCCTGAAAGCGCGCCGCGCTTTCCCGCGTCGCTGTCGATCGCACGGTTATGTTGCATTCTGCTCTTTCTGGTATTGGCGATTGGCCCCTTTGATAAGGGACACCAAGCAGTACACAAACAGCGCAAAGAAACCCGCGGCTATTGCCAATGCGGAATATGCCCAAAGTGCAGCCTGTTCAGGTGGCCAATGTCCGGACGCGTCAAACCAGGTGTAGGTAATGGCACTTCCTGCGGCATAGGCCGTGGCCAACACCGAAAGTATCAATACGACCCACAACAGAAATTTCCTGCGCTTAGTCATCGTGCAACATAACGTCTTGGTGAACAGCGGGCCAGGACCGTCCGTCGATATGGCACTGCGCTGGCGGCCCGTCCGTTCGACCTAAAGTTAGACCTGCCCTTGCTCGGGATAAGTGACGCGGTCATTGTGATCTATCGTTATGTAGCGTCGTCGCTGAAGTTCAGTGACGAATGTTTCCTTGTCGGCGTCTGAGATGCCGCCTTGAAATTGAAACATTGCGCCAATTGAGTTAAGCAGCGATTGCTTCTTTGTCGGTTTGAGCTTCGAGAGTCTTTCCGCGACGTACTGAATAAGCTCTGGATCGGGTGCCTTTGTAGAGATTGAAAGTTCTCTCTTTTCAGGATTCTGTTCCTCTTCTTCTTTTCTCGCCAATTGGATCAGTAATTGCGCTAGGCGCAGTTTGTCTCGATAGCTCAACTGTTCGATGAGCTTTTCAATTTCGCTGTAAGTCACTTGATCCCTTTTGCGTGGTGATAATCCAGGTGCCAGATGAGGTCTAACTTGTAATAGGTTGCATCCTGGAAATGCTAAATCCATATAGCCGCATATACAACTTTCCAAATGTAGATATATGCATATGCGCTGGTATATCTACATATATATGGATTTTCTTGGCGTGCTTGGCGTGCTTGGCGGTCTTGGCGGTTCAATTATTGTATTGATGTTCTTGGCGCCTTGGCGTCTTGGCGGCTTATTTATAACGTTGTTACGGATACATGGCCCAACCAACGCGGTCGGTCTGGGCCTTGAAGAAGTGC
>CAZYAH010000145.1:0-5818 GCA_964645595.1 uncultured Alicyclobacillaceae bacterium
CCGACGCTGTTTTCCGCATTCGGCGTCCTCGGCAGTTTGCTGCTGCCGAACAAGGTGAGACTAAATACACCGGTGTCATTGCAAACAAGGGAGGAACGCATATGAAGAACATCGCGAGCATGGAAGAATATTTTAGTTTAGCGCGCGGGGAACAGCCGGTTGTCATGCTGTTCTCTGCCGACTGGTGCCCGGACTGCCGGTTTCTCGACCGGTTTATTGACGAAGTGGAGCAAGCTTACTCGGATAAATTTGCATTTTACAAAGTGGACAGAGACCAGTTTCCGGAGCTCTGCGAAACCCTGGAAATTATGGGGATTCCGAGTTTCGTCGCCTACCAGGGCGGTAATGTGTTGGGCCGGTTTGTAAGCAAATTGCGCAAGACAAAGGCGGAAGTAGAAGCATTTCTTGACGACGTGTCGGCAAAGGTGCAGCCCAGCCGCGCCTAAGCACGAAAGGAACACAGATGTCACACTAGACCCTGTTTTTCGCATCTGCAGCAGAGGGGGCGCAGGATTGGAAAGCCAGGATTGGTTTGTGCGCACAGACGAACAGCGGAAACGGCTGGAGTTGGTACGCCAGCTGTCGGAGGCGTTCGCCAAGACAGCGCCAAAGTACGACCAAACCGGTGTGTTTCCGCACGAACACATCGATGCTTTGCGAAAATCCGGATACGTGACGTGGACTGTACCGAAGGAATACGGCGGCGAAGAAATCTCCCTCTACGAAATGCTTCTGTACCAGGAGCAGTTGGCGCGGGGAGATGGTTCCACGGCGCTCGCCATCGGCTGGCACGTCGGCATGATCCTCAATCTGCGGGAAAGCCGCGCTTTGCCGGAAGACGTGTTCGCAGAGATCTGCCGCACGGTGGTGGAGAGCGGATCGCTCATCAACAGTTGTGCGAGTGAACCAGCGACTGGCAGCCCGAGCCGCGGCGGCAGGCCGGAGACAACGGCGGTACGGGTGGAAGGGGGCTACCGGCTAACCGGCCGGAAGACCTTCAGTTCGCTGAGTCCAGAGCTGGACTGGATCTTGTGCACCGCAGGCATCGATGGCAGCCCGAACGTCGGGGAGTTTCTGGTGCGCGGAGACGACGTGGAAATTGTCGAGACTTGGAACGCCATGGGAATGCGGGGGACGGGCAGCCACGACATCGTACTAAAGGACGTGTTTGTGCCGGCTCGGCACCTCGTGGCGGAGTTGGCGCCTGGGCAGAAATCGGATCGCAACCGGGACGGCGGCGGTTGGCAGCTGCACATTCCGGCATGTTACCTCGGCATCGCCCTGAATGCGCGCGACTTCGCCGTGCAATACGCGGCGACCTATCAGCCGAACAGCTTGCCGCACCCGATTGCCCAGGTTGAGCACGTGCAACAGAAGCTTGGCAACGTGGAACTGAAGTTGCTTACCGCCAGGACGTTGATGTACGACATTGCGCGGCGCTGGGACGAAGCGTCGCCTGAGGAGCGGCTGGCATTGCGGCCGCAGCTTGCCGCCGTCAAGACGCTGGCGACCAATTCGGCCATCGAAGTGGTCGACTTGTGCATGCGGGTGGTCGGCGCACGCAGCCTCGACAGGGACCTCGTGCTCGAGCGGCTGTACCGCGACGTACGCGCCGGATTGCACAATCCCCCCATGGACGATATCACCTTCAAACTATTGGCCCAGGCCGCTGTGGCCGAGGTGCAGGGGTAGGCGTCGCCATACGCCATCGCCTCCCCTGTCCCGAATGGTCACCTGATTCCCCCTCAGGCGGCATCTCACACTTCATTTTCAGAATTTTATGTCATAAAATAGAGTTGAATGAAAGCGAAGTAGAGTTGCTATGTATCAGGCATGGGGGGATGCACGTGGGCTACAACTTCGCCCGGGAAGTGGACAAAATTGCTTTGCAGGCACCGGATCGGACAGCTATTCTGTGTGTGGATGCCAATGGCAAAGAGCGCCGTTTGTCTTACGAGGAACTCCGGCGCAAGACGAACCGACTGGCCAGTGGGCTCGCCCGCGTGGGCGTCGGCCGGGGCCAGCGGGTTCTGGTTTTGCTTCCGCGCGGCCCAGAATCCTACGTCGTCTACCTGGCCCTGCTGAAAGTTGGCGCAACCATCCTGCCGAGTTCCGAGCTGCTCCGCACAGGAGACATTGTCTACCGCGTGCGGCATTCGGAAGCCAGTACCGTGATTGCGTACCACGCGCTGACGGACGTGGTCGACGCGGCGCGGGCCGAGTGTCCGAGTCTGGTTCACTTCTTCGCGGTCGGTGGGGAACGCAGGGACTGGACGCTGTTGGATGACGTCGCAGGCCTCGGTTCGGATGCGGAATTTTATGTCGATACGGCGGACGACGACCTCGCCTTTGTCTCCTACACCAGCGGCACCACCGGCGGGCCCAAAGGGGTCATGCACAGTTACCGCTGGCCGCGCGAGCACCTGGCGGTCGCGGGGACGTACTGGTTTGACGCACAGCCCGGCGAACTGGCGTGGGCGACGGCGGGGCCAGGTTGGGCGAAGTGGGTGTGGAGCCCGTTTGTGTCGGTCCTCGGCAACGGTGCGACGGCGTTTGTCTACCAAGGCCGGTTTGATCCGGACGTCTACTTGTCCCTCATGGAAAAATACCGGGTGTCCCTGCTCTGTGCGACGCCGACGGAGTACCGCCTGATGGCGAAGGTCAAGGACCTCGGCAAGTATCAGCTGTACCTGCGCTCGGCGGTTTCTGCGGGAGAGCCGCTGAACCGGGAAGTCATTGACACATTTCAGCGCCACTTCGGCGTCACGGTGCGGGACGGATACGGCCAGACTGAGAACAGCCTCCTGGTTGGGACGTTGCAAGGGATGGAAGTCCGGCCCGGCTCGATGGGGAAACCCTTTCCCGGAATGCGGGTAAGTATTGTGGACGACAACGGCGTCGAGCTGCCGCGCGGGCAAATCGGACACATTGCCGTGCACAAGTCGTTTCCGACCTTGTTCCGCGGTTACCTCAACGACGAGGAGCGCACGGCTCGCGCGTTCCGCGGCGAGTGGTATATCACGGGCGATCAGGGCCGCATGGACGAGGACGGGTACATCTGGTTTGAGGGTCGTGCAGACGACATCATCATTTCCGCTGGGTACACCATCGGGCCGTTTGAGGTCGAGGACGCGCTCGTTAAGCACCCAAAGGTGGCCGAGTGCGCCGTGGTTGCGAGCCCGGATCCGGAACGGGGCCACATCGTGAAGGCGTACGTGGTGTTGCGCAATCCGGACGACGCCCGGGATCCCAATTTGGTCACCGAGTTACAGGAGCACGTGAAAACCGTGACGGCGCCGTACAAATACCCGCGCGCCATTGCCTTTGTCGACAGTTTGCCGAAGACGACGAGCGGAAAAATCCGACGGGTGGAGCTGCGGGAGCGTGCCAAGCTCGAGGCGGCCGCCGCCAGCACCGCCGCGACCGACCAGGCGCCCTCCGCCTGATCTTTGGTGTCCCTGGCGCAACAGCAGTTCCATAGCCGCCCGGCGCGGACGGCTCAAGTTCCGAAGGGGCGGACCCTGCCGCATCGGCTGGTCCGCCCCTTGCCATGTTCCTATGTGCGCAATGCCATCAGGTTGTCGCTGCGCGCTGCATCGACTGCGGCAAGAGGGACTGCAGCACCTCGTGGACTTGTTGCACGCGCGAATCCCACGAGTTCTCCCTCACAAACGCCTCGCGTACTGCGTCGTCACACCGTTTTTCTCCCTTAAGGATTTCATCCAACGCCGCCGCGCCCTCATCGGCCGTCTCCACCATCCAGAGTAGATCTTTCATCTTCTGCAACTCGTGGATGGGTGTGGCGATGACTTCCTTTCCTGCTGCCAGGTACTCGTAGACTTTGACGGGGTTTACGCTTTGCGCCAGTTCGCTGCGTCGGAATGTCACCAGCGTGGCGTCAAAACCGGCAAGAAACTGCGGCAATTCGGCATACGGCTGCAGTCCGAGCAGATGAATGTTCGGCAACGACGCCAGCACGCTAACATCGGTCTCAACCGGCCCAATCAGGACGATGTGCACGTGCGGCCGGGCTTTGGCCAAGCCTGCAATGAAGTCCAAATCCACCCAGGATCCGATCCCGCCGATAAACCCAACTCGCGGGCCAGGGATGTCTCTTAGTTTTGAGTGAACTTCGGCCTGTTTCGCTTTGGCAAAGTGCTGAAGTTCCGCCGCGTTTGGCAGCAAGCGGACGTCCGCATGGTGAGCCAACAGGCGCTGGCGCAGCTTGTCCGCCGTGGTGAAGACTACTCGGCTTTGGTAGACGAGTTCGCGCTCCATTTGCTCGATGACCGCGGGACTCGACAAGCCGCCAAACTGGGCGTGAAAGTCCACGCAGTCGTAGACGGTGGCAAGCGGCGCCAGGTGCGGGATGAGGTCGACCGAATTGGGCAGCATTGGCAGCAACAGGTACGGCCCAGCGGCCGCGGATTTTATTTGATGGGCGAGCAACCGCTGATTCCAGCGATTGATGGTCCGGCACATATTCGCAAATGGCATCCCGGCAATCGGAGCCAGCACCTTCAGCTGGCCCTGGAAGTCGTCATCCGCGATGGCGTGTACAAACGGGAACGGAACGAGCTGGCTCCGCAAGGCACTGTTCTTCACGGGACTTAGCCACGAAATCTGCGGATTGACGTACAGCACGTTCCAGCCAAGGCGGGCGAGCCCGCGCGCAAAGTGCTGGGGACGCGCGGTGGTGCCTCCCCAGGCAACGCCTGCGGTAATCACGACGGTAGCGTCAGACATAGGCAAACTTGCCCTCCATCATTTGCTGCGTATAGCGGTTCAGCGCGACTGTTGCGCTTTCAACCGCCGGAACTTGTAGAGGCTGACGGCAATCCGGTAGACGACCATCAGCAACCCGAGGACGCTGACAAACACGAACAACGCGTGAATTGCAGAGAAGACGAGAAAGACGAGCATCGTGAAGTACTGCTCGCCGATGATGAAACTCCGGAACGGTATGTACGCGCGGAATCGCTGTAACTTGCTGAACCTGTCCGCTTCGGATGCGGCTGCCTGGACCGGCGCGGTTGCCGGGGCCGCGTCGCTCAGTTTGCGCAAGAAGTCAATCTGGCCAAGGTATTCCAGCATGTACAGCGCAAACAGCGCCACCATGGCCCACATCCAAATGTCGGTCGGGCCTGGGTGAACGCGCGAGTACCCGTACGCCAGGGTGAAGTACACCGCGAATTCCTTAATTCGATCCGCTGTCTGATCCAACCAGCCCCCGAGCGGCGAGTACTGCTGCTTGTACCGCGCCAGCTGCCCGTCGGCGCAGTCGACAACGTACGACAACTGCACGAACAAGAGTCCCGCCCACACGTACGTCCGGCTGCCAAACGCGAACAGCGCGCAGCCAATCAGAGCGAGCGCGAGGGACGAGAGCGTCAGGGCGTTCGGTGTGATGTTTGTGTTCCGAATCGCGTAGACCAGGCGGATTGAGAGCGGATAATACAGGTAGTTCGTCCAGATGTCGATGGGCCGTTTCGCGCAAGCGTCAATCTTCTTCAGTTCACTCATGTCAATCACTCATTCGAGTCTGCCGTGCGGAAGGTCCGCAACACCTCGTTGACGGCGTACTCGTAGTCTTCTGGGAAGTCGACCTCAACGCAGGGCAGTCCCGTGATGTCCACTGCCGTCATTCCGGTCTTGTCGTCCATGTGGTCGAGCGCGTGTTCGAAAAACTTCATCTCGTTGCCGGCGACCGCCTCGCGGTGGACCGTCTGGCGGAACCGCTCGGCAAACTCGCCGGAGAATTTCGCCACACCAATGAATTCGCCGTAGCAAACGTCGGGATTGAGGTGTTTGCCAATCT
>CAZYAH010000146.1:0-5767 GCA_964645595.1 uncultured Alicyclobacillaceae bacterium
TCAAGTTTCACAAACCGAAACCCATTCTGCTTGAGCAGTGGAACGACGGCCATAATCCCTTCTGCGGTGTCCTTTTCGGGATGATTCATATGAAATCCTCCACGCCGAGTTGAACGGATATGTGCGTTCACTTTACGAGACTTCGAATCTATGGTCTACTGATCTCGTGCAACGCATAACAAGACGGGAGGTTTCCATGACGAAGCGAACACCAATACGAGTCGGCGTGATTGGCCTTGGAGCCATCGGAGAACGCATGATGAATCAATTTCGCCAGCATCCAGAGACAGAGATTGTGGCCGTGTGTGACATCTCCGAAGCACGTGCCCAGCAAGTCGCGAAAACGCTCGGGGACATTCCATGGTACACGAGCCACAACGACCTTCTCGCAAACGGCGACGTTGATTTGGTATACGTCGCAGTGCCCCCTGCCCTTCATCACGCCATTGCCCTGGATGCAATCTACGCAGGAAAGCACATTCTCTGTGAAAAACCCTTGGCGAACTCCCTCGAAGAAGCGAAGGCGATGCTGGAAGCTGCAGAACGCTCTGGGTTGGTTCACGCCATCAACTTTCCAATGCACCATAGTCCATCTGTCTATAAGTTTGAGCGACTGTTGTCGGATGGGTATCTCGGGGATCTGCGCAGAGTGGAAATCACCATGCATTTCCCGCAGTGGCCGCGCACCTGGCAACAAAACAATTGGGTCGGCGGCCGCAAGCAAGGCGGCTTTATCCTGGAAGCCGGAGTACACTTCATCCAAATTACTCAGCGCTTGTTCGGAGAGATCCAAAACATTTCCAGCAAGGTGGAGTACCCTGACAATCCCGAACTCTGCGAGATTGGCATCCTGGCGACAATGGAACTCGCGGATGGTACGCCGGTCCTCATCAACGGCTTAAGTCACATTGCGGAAAAGGAACGAGTCGAGTTGTTTGCATACGGAACCGACGGCACACTTGCCCTCGTGAACTGGGATACGTTGATGGGGGCGAAACGCGGTGAGTCGTTGACGGTGATTGAACCGACTGATGAATCGCCGGATTCGGTTGTCGCAAGCGTGGTCAAAGCCATTCGCGGCGAGCCATCCAATTTGTGTGATTTTCGAGTCGGATACTCGGCGCAAATCGTCCTCGAGCAATTGCGGCGTCCTTCTTCGGAAAATCGTTAACATCACACAAACGTCGCGCCATCGCCCACCGGGCCTCCAAATGGAATGTCCCGGTGGGCCGCAATCATCCTTTGCGTTGTTGTTCTCCCCCGCCCTGCTGTTACGGTGCATCCTCGCCTTGCTCGATTTCCTCCTGCAAGAAAACCTCGATTTTGTCCCGGATGGCATCCCGCACTTCGCGGAATTTGGCTCGAATCTCTTCCTCCGATCCGGTCGCCTTCGCGGGGTCTTCAAAGCCCCAGTGCAGACGTTTGACGTGCGGCGGTGTCACAGGGCACTTGTCGTTCGCATCCCCGCAGAGGGTAATCACGTAGTCTGCTTTGTTTAATAGCTCCGGGTCAATCAACTTTGACTGATGATGTGAGATGTTGACCCCAGCCTCTTGCATAACTGCTATCGCTCTTGGATTCACGCCGTGGGCTTCAATCCCAGCACTATGCACCTCAATCTTGTCGCCGCCGAGGTGACGTGCCCACCCTTCCGCCATCTGGCTTCGGCACGAATTACCGGTGCACAGAAAATAAATCCGTTTTTTCGTCATCGTAAGCCCTCCTCGTTACGATACAAGCAACATCCATAAGTACAGTCCGGACAACGTGATAAACAGCGTCGGGATGGTCAGGACAATCCCGGTCTTCACGTATTGACCCCAACTGATGGAGATTCCCTTCTTGCCGAGTGCGTGCAACCACAGCAAGGTCGCCAAAGAACCGATGGGCGTGATTTTTGGACCGAGATCGCAACCAATCACGTTGGCGTAGATCAGCGATTGGTACATCACTCCCGACACGTCGGTAGAGTGAATCGCCAACGCGTCAATCATGACGGTCGGCATGTTATTCATGACGCTAGACAGGATGGCCGCGATGAATCCCGTGGCAACCGTTCCAACAAACAGGCCACCGTGTGTCGTTGTCTGAATGGCGTGGCCGAGGAGATTGGTCAATCCGGCGTTTCGCAGCCCGTACACCACCACGTACATTCCAATGGAAAATACCACGATGGCCCATGGAGCCTCCCGGATTACTTGCAAGGGCTGAATCACCCGAGTGTGTGCACCAGCCACAAGAAACACAAGCGCGATGACGCCCGCGACAGAGGACACAGGGATGTCGAGCAACTCTGTGAGAATGTAGCCTACCAGAAGTACGGACAGGATGATCCACGATGTCTTGAACATCCCCTCGTGTCTGATGGCGCTGACTGGTTCGGGCAAGTCGCCAGGGTTGTACCTCTCCGGGATGTCGCGCCGGAAATAGAGATACAGAACGAGGATACTGGCTCCAAGCGAAAACAGATTCGGAACCACCATGTGACCGAAGTAATTCAAGAACCCGATGTGAAAATAATCCGCGGACACGATGTTCACCAGGTTGCTGACAACGAGTGGCAGCGATGTGGTATCCGCAATAAACCCGCTTGCCATGACAAACGGGAGCATTCTCTTGAAATCGAATTTGAGAAGCTTGATTTTTTCAAGGACTATCGGCGTGAGAATCAACGCTGCCCCGTCGTTCGCGAAAAATGCAGAAACGACAGCGCCGAGCAGGGTGACGTAGAGGAATACCTTGCGTCCATCGCCGTGTGCAGCACGTGCCATTTTCAAGGCTGCCCATTCAAAGAAACCGATTCTATCAAGGATGGTGGAAATGATGATGATTGCGACGAACGCCAATGTCGCATCCCATACAATTTTTGTGACCGTGAGCACGTCGTTAAACGAAACCACATGAAGAAGGAGCGCAAGGACAGCTCCGCCAAATGCACTCCAGCCGATGGACAGGCCTTTCGGCTGCCAAATGACAAAGACCAATGTGACGACAAACAACGCTACCGCCAAGTAAGTCATGCTGTCTCTCCTTTTTTGGTCAGGGCACTGCCGCGGGCGTCGGCAACGCGTCCGACGCCCGTGCCATGAAGATTAGCTTGCGCAACACGAACTAGATTTGCCTGATGTGCAGCACGCCCCTGACGTTCCGCCAGACCCGCCTTGTGAGTTTTGGCTTCGATCATCCTCCTGTTGGAGTACTACAAAGACTTCCCACCGGTTTCCGTCGGGGTCTGTGACCCAAATCTTGTCCTGAAGGGCATAGCAGCAGGTCGTGTTCATCTCGTCAAAAGTGGCAAGACCGGCTGCCATCAGTCGCTCCTTCGCCGCGAGGACATCGTCCGTGGAACTCACTTGGAGCCCAAGGTGGTTGAGCGCACCGACATCCTCGTAGTCTCGCTCGTTGATGGTGAAGTTCAGCGGTGGTTGCTCGACGTCAAATTTCGCGTAACCGGGTCGAACACGGATCGGTTCCATTCCAAAGAAGGTTCTGTAAAACGCGAGCGACCGGTCAAAGTCGCGCACATTGATGGCAACATGGGGTTTCAAGGCAGTCATGGACAACACCCTCCCTTTGCATCGGCTTTACAGTCCGCCGATGGATACAATTCTGTTTTCAATGCCTCAATCAACTCGTCGATGGCTTCCGGGTTCGGGAAGTAACAAGTCCACGGGCCTCGCACTTCCTTGCGAACCAGGCCAACTTTCTCCAACGCTTTGAGGTGATGTGAAACGGTGGGTTGTGAAAGTCCTGTAACTGCAACAACGTCCGCTACACAACAGCCGTTCTCATACGCCTCAATCCGATCACAGCAGGTGCCAATTGCCCCCTTGGCCATGATCTGAAGGATCTTGAAGCGGCTCTTGTCGGCTAGTGCACTTAGCCTGTCGAGCACAGACTCCGTATTCATATTTACCTCCATCGATATCGATGTTTGTGAATATGATATTGTCCAATCGCGTTGGTTGTCAACAGAGTCGCCGTCGACAACCCGTTGGTGCAGTTTCAGAAACCTCTGACCTCGAGTGGCACAATGTGGTATCTTGTGACTAAAGGGGGACGATGTTATGCCAACCAGTATCCGCGATTGCACTACGCTCAACAACGGCGTAAAGATGCCGTGGCTGGGGCTTGGCGTATACAAGTCAGCACCTGGCCAAGAGGTTGAAACCGCGGTTCGCATCGCAATTGAAAACGGATACCGGAGCGTCGATACCGCGAAGTTCTACGACAACGAAGAGGGCGTCGGAAAAGCGATTCGGGATTCCGGGGTCAAACGAGAGGACATCTTTGTGACGACAAAGGTGTGGAACACGGATCAAGGATATGAGCGGACGTTACAGGCGTTCGAGGCGAGCCGCAAGCGGCTCGGCATGGACTACGTGGATCTATACCTCATTCACTGGCCGGGCACGCGGCTCTACAAGGAGACGTGGAAAGCGCTGGAGAAACTCTACAAGGACGGTTACGTGCGCGCGATTGGCGTATGTAACTTCAAGATTCACCATCTTGAAAACCTCTTGCAAGACTGCGAGTTTGTCCCGATGGTCAATCAAGTGGAGTTCCATCCCCGTCTTACCCAGGCAGACCTTCTCGCCTACTGTAAACAGCACAACATCCAAATGGAAGCCTGGGCACCGCTCATGCGCGGCAGACTCATGAATGATCCAACGGTAAACCGTATTGCCAAGGCGCACGGGAAGACTCCAGCGCAGGTTTTGCTTCGCTGGGATCTCGATCACGGTGTCGTGACCATCCCCAAATCGGTGCGCGAAGAGCGCATCAAAGAAAACAGCGACATCTTCGACTTTTCGCTCACTGCGGAGGAAATTGCCGCGCTTGACGCGCTAAACGCCGACGAGCGCACGGGGCCTGACCCGGACACCTTTGACTTTTAAGGAAGTTGCGGCTCATCGGAACGCAAATACACCATCAAAATGAGAAACTCGCAAGGCGTGTCGCCTCGATTGGTGTACACGTGAGGAACATCCGCGCGGAAGTGAACGGAATCCCCTTCTCCCAACACGTACAATTGATCGTCGAGTGCGAGTGTGAGCTGGCCTTTCACAACCCAAAGCCCTTCGGTCACATTGACGCCGTGTGCCTCGGCAGAATGTGAGCACCCGGGAAACAGTTGAGCCAAGTACAATTCGGCCGGCTGGGGATTACGTATCGCCAAGATGTTTCGGACCACATAATTTCTATCGTCGTCCAGGACGACGGGTTGATTCTCCTGGCGAACGACCGTCACTTCAGGGCGTTCTATGCTCTGGAGAAAGGCCGAGAATGGAAGCTCTAGCCCTTTCGCAATCTTCCACAACGTGACGACGGTCGGGTTGGATTCTCCGCGTTCAATTTGACCCAGCATGGGCTTGCTGACACCTGTGGCCTGCGCAAGCTGGTCCAGCGTCCAACTGCGTTCTTTGCGTAGGCGCCGCAGTGTGTTGCCGATGTGCTGGGTCAACTGATCTTCTTGCATGGATTCGCTCACCCCTCTGCGTATACTATAACACACATTTATATGCTAAATTGTATTACATCGAGTCCACAATCGGGGTGATGTCGATGGTGACGACCATGTTGCTGGAAGTCCTTCTCATCGGTGCCGGCACGTATCTCATTCGGGCTGGGTCATTGAGTTTCGGCAGCCGCGTCGCTTGGCCGGATTGGGCGCAGCGGTGGCTGTCATTCGTAACTCCCGCGGTCCTCGGTGCATTGCTTGGGCCGGTGCTTTTGCTCCAGGATAACCATTGGGTTCCCCTGATGC
>CAZYAH010000147.1:0-5697 GCA_964645595.1 uncultured Alicyclobacillaceae bacterium
TTTATCGGCGTATCCGGCCCCGGCGTGCTCAAGGTCGAGCACATCAAGAAGATGGCGCGCGATCCGATTGTCTTCGCCATGGCCAACCCCATCCCGGAAATTGCTCCGGAAGAGGCGGAACCATACGTTCGGATCCTGGCCACGGGCCGTTCCGATTATCCGAACCAGATCAACAACGTGCTGTGTTTCCCCGGCATCTTCAAGGGCGCTCTGCAGGCGCGCGCCAGCGACATCAACGAAGCCATGAAGCTGGCTGCCGCGCAGGCGATTGCGAGCTGCGTTCCCGAAGATCAGCTGAACGAACAGTACATCGTGCCGAGCGTCTTCAACCCGCGCGTCGTCAAAGCGGTGAGCCGAGCTGTGACGGAAGCGGCCTACCAGACTGGCGTGGCCCGCAGGGAATCCAGGCACATCATCCAGGACGCCTGAGTTGTCACCCAAACCAGGTAACCACTGCAGGACAAAAGAGACTTCCCGGGAGTCCACGGTCTGGCTCCGGGAAGTCTCTTTTGTGTTCCGGACTGCGGACGGGCTGGCGCAACGCCTTTTGCATCACGAAATCGCGGCCAGCCAAATTCGCTTCATGCACTCAACGTAGTGGCGATAACGAGCGTCCGAGACGTCCGAGTGGACAATTTCCCGCTCACAATCCTCGCAAATAAACTGGCCGTAAATCGATATTCCCGTCGACTTCGACTGATCACAGACAATACAACGGTACATCGGTCTCTCTTCCACTCCGTATCACCAACCTGACATCTCACCGCAGTCATTGAACCGGTGAAAATGATGTGTTCCATCTAGGGGAACAAGCATCATGCGTTCTATCAGCCAGTATGGCTTGGGTCAATAGAACTTATACTACCAAATCTGATGAATCCCAATCACCATCAACAACAGGCCCGCTATATACGTCGCCCGGTCTCCCAGAACGCCCGCCGCGTATTTGCGCCCGACAAAGGCGCTCGCGCCGAGTAAGAGATAGCTGCAAACCGCGACCGCAATTGCCGTTTCCACAATGCCAATGTGCGCGGCTCCCGCGTCAAATCCACCTGCAAGCGCGTTGAGCGCCAGCGCAAATCCGAGGACTAGCGCTTCCTTGACGCTGATGGTTTGCGATTTATCGAAATCGGCTTCTGCTGGGTCTGCGAGGATCCGCCGCACCACGTTCTGCGGCGGGTCAGCAGCCGGCTCTGATTTCGCGCGTCTCCGCCACGGTTCCGCCATAACCCAAACCCCGACCAGCAGCATCACCACGCCGCCGGTCAGCATTGCCGCCCGCTGCGGCAGATAGTACGTCAGGGTATGCCCTGCTAGCCCGGCGACAAGCGTCGCCGCGCCCGAAATCAGCGAAATCGTCAGGTTCGCTGCCCAGGAAATGGAGATGCCGCGTGCTCCGTAAGCAATGCCAACGCCGGCATTGTCAAGGTTGGAAGCGACAGCAATGGCGAAAATCGTGAGGACAATGGACCACATGCAGCACCCTCCCAACTGACCCCATACACCTTATGTGGAAGGGCTTGTCGCTGTTTCAGAGGTCTCCTGGCGCCTGCCTGTGCTATAATGCAGTTGCCTTAAGGGGGTGAATCGGGTGTCCGGTGCGAAAGCAAAAAGCATAGCTCGGGGCGCTTCCGTGATGGTGGTATGCGTCACGATTGCAAAAATTCTTGGCCTCATTTACATTGTGCCGCTGGCACGCCTGATTCACGACGAAGGTTTGGGGATATACTCCTATGCCTACGCTTTGTACATTTTTGCTCTCACCGTTGCCACAAGCGGCTTTCCCACCGCGATGGGAAAGCTGATTGCTGAAAAACTTGCCTTGCACCAGTACGCAGATGTCGAACAGCTGTACAAAGTCACCGTGCGAGTCGTCACGTTACTCGGCGTCGTCCTCTTTGCGATTACGTGGTTTGGCGCTCCATTGTACAGCTCATTGGTGGCGTTAAAAGAGTCAGATACAGCCTCGGCTGCACTGACCCTGTCAATTCGCGCGCTGGCCCCTGCCCTTCTCGTCGTGCCCTTGGAGAGTGCCTTGCGCGGATATCTGCAAGGCTTTCAGCGGTTGGAACCATCCGCCTACTCGCAAGCAGTGGAACAAGTAGTACGCGTCGGAACCATCGTCCTTGGCGCCTACCTGGTCATGCGTTCTGGTGGAACCGTGGCCGAGGGGGCTGCCGCCGCAACGTTTGGCGCCTTCTTGGGGGCAGTGGCGGGCATGGCGCTATTGGCGGGAGCCGTCGTCCCTCTCCGCAGAAAATTTCTCTCACGCGTTTCTACGAAGCCGAAGCAGAGCAAACGCGAAGCGCTGAAGACGTTGTTTCACTACGCGCTGCCGGTGAGTTTGGGGACCCTCGTCTCCCCAATTTCCTTCATGGTCGACTCTTTGACCATTACCAATTTGTTGATGTTCGCCGGGTACTCGTTTTCGGACGCGACAGCGGCGTATGGCATCTTCTCGCGGCAGGCGATGCAACTCATCCAGCTGCCGCTGGCATTTGCCATGGCCATCGGCGTGGCCATTTTGCCCGCCATCGCAGAAGCGGCCGCATTGCGACATCAGGGTGCTGTCGCCGAGCGGATTAACGCGACCATTCGCTCCACCATGTTCATGACGCTGCCCGTCGGCGCCGCGTTGCTTGTGCTCGGCAAACCTATAGATCAGATGTTGTTTAACACCACCGAGGGAGCCGTCATCATTTCCAGCGTGGCGTTTATGGGGATCTTCAGCGGTCTCGAATTGATTTCGACCTACATGCTGCAGGGACTGGGCAAGATGTACCGCCCAGTCCGGAACATGTTCATCGGTATTGTCGTGAAGTTGATTCTGAACGTGATCTTGATTTTCCCGTTCCACATCATTGGCGCTGCCGTCGCGACGACGCTTGGCTACTTGGTGTCGGCGTCGCTCAACGTGGCTGCCGTGCGCAAGTATTCGAAAGTCCAGTTCTCCGTGTGGAGACTTTGCGCTCCCCTCGTGTTCGCAACCGCCTTCTGTTGCGGTGGGCTGTGGCTCGGCAATGTTGCAGGAATGGGGCTGGCAAAAACACTACAGCTGTCGGCCTTTTGGCAGGCGACCATCCAGGTCTTCGTGGCGATACTCATCGGCGGTGCGCTGTACGTATTCGCGTCCATCCAATTCCGGGCAGTTACCCCCGATGAACTGCGCAGGATCCCTGTCGTCGGCCGGCGTTTATCCCCGCTGGCGGCCCGTATGCAGGGACAGCGCCCCGACCGCAAAGCGGTCTAGACAACCCAGGCCTTGAGCACGACCAGTGCGACAACGCCGGGGATGCCAAGCAGGCCTGCGGTCAGCGCGGTGATGGGGTTGAACGGCAGGTGAAACTGAAAGTACTGCCCTATCCAGTTGACGGCAAACACAAACAGACAGCCGAGGGCCGCGCTCTTGAACAGCTTCCACAGCAGTTGGCCTGGATAGCGGATCATCTGTGCTGCTACAAAAGCCCCGACCAGAAACAGGCCGATTCCAATCAACAAGTGTTGTTCCGTCATGGCTCGTCCGCCTCCTGTTGCTTCGAATCTATGCGTGTTCCCGGTCAAATAGACCTGCTTTGGGAAACTCAGTCTTCCGCGAACCACTCCCATCGAACGCCGTCGACAGAAAGGTTCATCTTGCGCGCGAGCTGGAACAGGTAATTAAAGTGCCTCTCGGCGGCGCCGAGGCGGAACACCACGTGGTCTACCAGCAGCGGATCGGTTACCGTCTCGAACTGCTGGCGCGCAAGCTCCAGCTCCCGCTTCGAGTTCCGCAGGGCTCGCAAGAAGTCGTCCACATCCTCCGGATCAAAGTGAACTTCCGCAGTCGGCGCAGTGTACTCCAGAGCGAGCGCAGCCGGTATGGACGGTTTTTGTTCGCTGGTCAAAATGAAACGCCCTCCCCCCGTCATGAGCTAGTAGATCATAGACGGAGCAGAGGGCGAATATGACAAGCCTCTCTTCAATGCCACAAGATTCCGTTGCAACTCTGCCTAAATTCGGCGCCGCCCTTCCAAGGCTTTGGCCAGCGTGACTTCGTCCGCGTACTCGAGGTCGCCGCCGACTGGAAGCCCGTGGGCAATTCTCGTCACCGTGATGGAAAACGGCTTGAGCAGGCGCGCAATGTACATGGCTGTGGCCTCGCCCTCGACATTTGGGTTCGTGGCCACAATCACTTCTTCAATGTTGCTGTTTCCAACGCGTTGCACCAGTTCCTTGATGCGAATGTCGTTGGGACCAATTCCCTCCATCGGCGAAATCGCCCCGTGCAACACGTGATAGCGGCCGTGGAACTCGTGCGTCTTCTCCATCGCGGCGACATCCTTGGCGTCCTGAACGACGCACAGGCTCTTGTCGTCCCTGGAGGGATCCCGGCAGATGCTGCACGGACTTTCTTCCGTGATGTTGCAGCACACCTCGCACTCGGTCAGTTTGCGCTTGACGTCCTGCAGCGCCGTGGCAAATTCAACGACGTCCTTGTCCGACATGGACAAGACGTGAAAGGCCAACCGCGTCGCCGTCTTGGGGCCAATACCCGGAAGTTTCATAAACTGTTCCACGAGGCGGCTGATTGGTTCGGGAAATCCCCACATACTAGAACAGACCCGGGATGTTCAGCCCGCGCGTGTACTTGCCGAGCTCGGCCTCCATCATTTGATCCACGCGCGCTGATGCGTCCTGAAAAGCGGCGAGGATCAGGTCCTGCAACATCTCGACGTCGTCCGGGTTTACGACGTCCTTGTCAATCTTGATCCCTACCAGTTGTTTCGCGCCAGACAGTTCGACCTTGACGGCTCCCCCACCCGCCGTCCCTTCGACGACTCTCTGACTCAACTCCTGCTGTGCCCGCAGGATCTCTTCCTGCATTTTTTTCGCCTGTTTCATCAACTGGTTCATATTCTTCACGTCGGATTCACTCCTCAGGGCGGATTTCAATGATCTCGTCCGGGAACAGTTGTTTCGCCCGTTCCACAATATCGCTCGCGGACTGTACCGGCTCTTCGGTCGCTGCCTGTTCCGCATCGTTCAACGTACGCAAGAACGCGTCCCAGTCGGAACGGAGCAGCGCCAATACCTGGATGTCTCGCTGGAATGTCTCGCGAAATACCGATTCGATGGTATGGCGTTCTTCGGGTTTCATGACTGCGTCGCGGTGAATTCGACTGGAAAACGCGAACACGACCGTATCCGGCGTCGCGAGCACCGCTTCCCCGTTCATCAGCCAGGCGTGGGTTTGAATCCGGCGCTGTTTTACATCTTGCAGGATGCGCTCCCACTGGCGGTGAATCGCCTGCAGAAATTCCTCGTCCGCAACACTGTACAGGCGCCGCAAGACTTCCATCTTGCGCGCTGCACTCTGCGGCGCCCTGCGCGCAGCCGGAGTTGTCGGCCGCTGTGATCCCGCTCCCGCAGCTGCGGCCGGTTGCTCTGTCCCGGCAGCTGGGGTCGAACGGGCGCTAGCAGGTGTTGGGGACGAAGCAGAAGCCTCTGCCGTCTGGGAAGGAACAAGCCCCATCAACGCGGCTTCCAGGGCCAGCCGAGGTTGATCCACGTACCGCAGGTTAATGTAGACCTCCCCCAGCTTCTGGACCGCAGTCAACAGCCAGTCCGAAGTGCACACGGCTGCGGTTTCTGCATACCCTTCCCGGTGCGGCAGCGCGTTTTCGCCGCGAGACAACTTGACGATAAACAAATCGCGCA
>CAZYAH010000148.1:0-5662 GCA_964645595.1 uncultured Alicyclobacillaceae bacterium
ACCGGATACGAACGGGCTCAGCGTTACCCCGATGTTCGGGAGTCCAAAGTAGACAATCATGATTTGCACAAGCAGGGGCGTCCCGCGGATCACCCACGTGTAGAGCCGCGCCGGCAGCTGCAGGAGTGGGATGCGGGAGATGTTCATCAGCGCCGCAATCACGCCGAACACCAGGCCCAGCATCATCCCGCACAGCGTGACCTCGACCGTCAGCAGCGCTGCCTTCACGAAGTCAGGAAAGTATTTGACAGCAAACGCAAAGAAGTCCATGAAGTCGCTCCTTTAGACCACTTCGTGCCCGAAGATCACTTCGTGCCAAACCAGTAGTTGTAAATTTTGTCGTAGGTGCCGTCCGACTTCATCTTTTCAAGGGCCTGCTGGATGGCCTGAGCCAGGTCCGTTTCATCCTTGCGCAGTGCGATGCCGACCGGCTCGGACAGGAACGGATTGCCCGCCATCTTGTACTTGTCCGGGTCCTGCGACAAGTAGTACCGCCCTACTGGTTCGTCGACAAGACATGCGTCCAACCGGCCGTTGCCCAAATCCAGCAGCGCTTCTGGGAACGTGTTGTACCGCTTGATATTGATGCCGCCAGCTTGCTTCAACGCGTCCTCGCTGGTGGTGTTGATTTGCACTCCGACGTTCTTGCCCTTCAAGTCGTCAATCGTCTTGATATTGGCCGTGCTGTCCGACTTGACGAGAATGATCTGCCCCATGTTTGCGTAGTCGACAAACAGCATTTTCTGCCGACGTTCCGGGGTGTCGTTGACCGACGAAATCACAATGTCGTACTTTTTGTCCTGGAGTCCTGCAAAAATTCCGTCCCAGGCCGTCGGTTTCCAGATAATCTCCTTGTTCAGGTACTTGGACAGCGCGTCGCCGAGGTCCACGTCAAAGCCAATCAGCCGGGTCGGGTCGTCCTTGTCCATGTACTCCATCGGCGCATACGTGCTGTCGGTCCCGACGACAATCTTTCCGTCACTCGGCGTCGCGTTGGCGTCCACGGTCGCCTTCACGTCGATGGCGCTGAGTTTCTTGTCGCCTCCAGTGGTGGAAGAGCCACAGCCGACTACCGCCATCAGGGTGAGCGCACCAACTGCCATGATGGATAAAAATGATTTCTTCACGCTGTTCACTCCGTTCCTATCAGGTGTGAATTGACTAGCAAATATATCATATCTAATATATCAGAAAATTTTGTTCGAGAGCTACTTGAAAAGCATGTCAAAGCAAGGGCCTGTCCGGCGGCAGTGCCCTCGGCCTCGACACGCAAGGATTCCGCGTCGTGCGCTAAAGTTGTATCCAAATCTGCACAAAGGGAAGTAACATGCAAAGCGGCAATTTCTAGAAAGGGAAAAGTTTGAGGCTATGGAGAGATTGGCTGAGACGACGTCTGTGCGCAGCCGACCCTACTGCCCCTGTGACAGCCAGCGCTCCACTCTGGCAGCGGCCGCCTCGTCCGGCGTGATCAACAAGAGCGTATCGTCGCCAGCGATGGTGCCGAGTACGTCCTTTGCGTTCATGGAATCCAGCATGGCGCCGACTGCGTGCGCATTGCCGGGCAAAACCTTGAGTACGAGGAGGTTTTGTGCTCGCGCCAAGGATACGTACACCTCGGACAGTTTGCGGCGGAACGTATCCGCGTTCACGCTCGTGGAAGTTGCAGGGATGGCGTACTTGTATCGCCCGTCCGCGCCGACCACTTTAATCAACTGAAGTTCCTTGATATCCCGTGAGATGGTCGCCTGCGTGACAGCAAACCCTTCTTCTTCCAATGCCTGAACCAGTTCCTCCTGCGTCTCGATGTCACGCTGGCTGATAATTTCCTTGATCTTCATGTGCCTGAGTTCCTTCACAGCAGTGCCTCCCGTCAGTGAATCGGCCCCGCCTTGCCAATGGGCCAAACCACAAATTCGGCGCGGCCGAGAATGCTTTTCTCCGGAACGTATTTGTGCTGCCAAAACCGACTGTCTTCCGATACGCTGCGGTTGTCACCCAACATGAAATAGCTGTCTGCCGGAACGCGGTACGGCCCAAATGTGCCCTCCGTCGGTTGAGTGAGATAGGGTTCGTCCAACGCCTTTCCATCGACGAAGACCTTCCCGTCGTGAATGGTGATGGTCTCGCCTGGAAGTCCGATAATTCGTTTGACAAAGATACGGCTTGGGTCGTCCGGCGGGTGAAACAGAACCACTTCCCCGCGGTACGGTTTGGCGAACTCGGTCTCCAGGTGGTTGACCAGGATGTAGCACGGATTGGGGATGGTCGGGTACATCGACGACGACGGCACGACGGCAAACCCGACAACCCAGCGCATGATGCAAAGCGCAATCAGGCACCCGAGCGCAATCGGCCAAACCCAGCCCCACACCTCTTTGACAAACGAATTCCCCTGTGTTTCCGCCATTTGGTCACCTCGTATGAAATACCTTTACCTAGTCCAGTATGACGAAACAAGCGAATGATTTCCAGTCTGAAATCAACGTACATTGCGTTCCGCCGACAGTCCTTGCGGTTGCGGCGAATTCGCCTGCCGAGCGTCACGTGGACAGCGGGCTTCGCCTCAGCTAAAGTGTGAAGTGTAGATCCATCGGTTCGGAGGTGCGTCGCTGTGTCCCAGCGGATTGTGTTGCACGTCGACATGAACGCGTTTTACTGTTCGTGCCACGCTGCAGCAGAACCCGAACGGTACAAGGGCCGCCCGACGGCCGTCGCCGGCAGCCCCGAGACCCGACACGGCGTAGTGGTCACCGCCAGTTACGAGGCCCGCAGGCTCGGTGTCCGCGCAACCATGACCGTGGCCGAGGCGCTCCGCTGCTGCCCGCAGTTGATTCTCATTCACCCGGACTTCGAATTGTACAGGTCTTATTCGAAAAAGGTATTCGCCCTCGTCCGGGAGTACACGCCACAGGTGGAGATCTTCAGTATCGACGAGTGCTGGGCCGATATCACAGGCAGCAGACAATTTGGCACTCCCACCGCCATTGCGGCGACCATCCAGCGCCGGATGGCAGAGGAACTGGGGCTCCCCTGCTCCATCGGGATTGCCCCGAACAAGTTCCTGGCCAAGATGGCGAGCGACTTCCGAAAGCCGATGGGAATCACGGAGTTGTGGTTACCAGACGTCCCGAATCAGTTGTGGCCGCTGCCGGTCGCGCAGATGTTTGGGATTGGCGCTCGGACGGCGGAACGATTGCAGCGCCTCGGCATTAAAACCATTGGCGATCTCGCTCGGGCAGACGCCGTTCGTCTGCAGAAGGTGTTCGGCAAGCGCGCATTGGCGATGGTCCGCCGGGCCAACGGCGAGGACGACTCGCCCGTCAACCCCGAGCCAGAGCCGCTCAAGAGCATCGGCCACTCCATCACCCTGGCCCAGGACGTGACGGACACCGAGGAACTCTGTACCGTGTTGATGAATCTGGCGGACCAGGTCGGCCGGCGCGTCCGCAAGCACCAGATGGTCGGCCGAACGGTGCAGATCACCATTCGCTACGCAAACCGCGAAACCATTACCCGCGCCAGGACACTGGCGAGTCCGACCTGTGTTACCGAGCGCATCTACGAGACCGCCCGCGACCTCCTGCTGCGCCATCGCCGGCGAGATAGAGCCGTCCGGCTGCTCGGCGTGAGCCTCGGTCAACTGCAGCCGGAGTCCTCGGCCGAACCGACGGCGGTCCAGCTGTCCCTGTTTGCGGATCTTGAACCGGCGGCGGAGGAAGCGAGGGACGCGCGGCTGAAAAAGCTCGACGAGGTCACGGACGCCCTGCGCAACAAGTTTGGAGAAGACATCGTGATCCGCGGCCGCATGTTGACGCGCCACGAGAGCAACCAGATACGCAACCACAAGATCCGGGGTACGTCGCTGCAGAAGGACACGCTGCACTAAACCCTTGCTGGCGCTGGCGCAAGCCGGGCGACAGCGGAAAGGAGAGACTCCATGGAATTCATGAACGGGGCGCTCGACCCCATCGGCGCCATTTTGTTCTGCGTCATCTGTGCGATTGGACTGATTGTCTGGTCTGGAAAGTCTTCGCGGCCGGACCAGTGAAGAGTTGAAAACGTATAAGCAGAGGCCCGATCCCCTCGGGCCCCGAATCGTCAAAACGCTCTGCTGCGAACTTTGTCCTCTGCCCTCCGCTTCGAAACCGTCGCCCCGCGCGCGTCCCCCTCATGGAGTTCAAGCATCCGGCTCCGCTCCTTGTCTGCACCGAACAAGAAGTACAGATTGGAAGCGACAGCCAAAGCCGCAAACAGGATCCAAACCGTCGAAAACGTACCCGCCAGGCCCGGGTGCAATGCGGGCAGCCTGGGTACTGCGTAGACGGCCAGAGCCACGATGGAACAGGTATAGACAAACGCCCGACTCCGCGGATTCGGAACGTACCTGAGTTTTCTCCGCATCTCGAATTCCCCCTTCACAGCGTTACACTGCACTCTATGCAGCCATCCTGGCGGGTATGTCCCATCCAGCCGCGTCTAGTCGCGCCCAGGCTCGTCCATGCATAGGCCCGCTTTGGTTGCGGCATCTTAATAACCGGGCTCACCCAGTTCAGTCAAAGGGGGGAACGTCATGGACATGAACGTGCTCGAGAACTTTGAGCGATGGAAAGAATTCCTCGGTGATCAAGTTGACAAAGCGCAAGCGATGGGCATGTCAAAGGAACGGATTACGGATGTGGCCACGAAAATGGGGGATTTCCTCGCGAACAAGGTGGATCCGAAGAACGAACAGGAACGCCTGCTCAAACAGATGTGGGATGTCGGCAGCGACGATGAACGTCATGCGTTGGCCTCAATGATGGTAAAGATGTCGGACAAGGCCAACTGAGACCGTGCCGGACTGCAGGGGACTGGACCAATGTTCAGTCCCCTTGTACATACCGGCCGACACCCCATCATCCTCAAATTTCCAGGGACTCGCCAGGCTTGAGCACGTGCCCTTTCAGGTTGCGCTCGTTGAGGGCGGCGACAAACGCCTCAGGGTCCTGTTCAATCAGCGGGAATGTGTTGTAGTGCATCGGCACGGTGAGTTTGGCGCGCAGCCATTCCGCTGCGTATACCGCATCCTCCGGCCCCATGGTGAAGTTGTCGCCGATGGGCAGCAGCGCGACGTCAATCGAGTTCAACTCACCGATGATCTTCATGTCTCCGAACAGCGCGGTGTCGCCCGCGTGGTACAAGGTTTTGCCGCCTATGGTCAGGAGATACCCGCACGGGTGGCCCGCATTGCCGATGCCGTTCTCGGTCTCCAACCCGGAGCCGTGGAACGCCAGCGTCATCTTTACGGTGCCAAACGAAAACTTGCGCTTTCCACCCAGGTGCATTGGCTCAATCTTGCACCCTTTTCCGTGAAAATACCCCGCGAGTTCAAACGGAGCGATGATGAAGGCGTCGTTCGCTTTCGCAATCGATTCCGCGTCCTGGATGTGGTCCCCGTGGCCGTGCGTCAACAACACGGCTTCCACCTGAATGTCTTCCGGCTTCGCCACGGCGGTCGGGTTTCCGGTGAGGAACGGATCAATCACCACGCGATGCCCGTCGCCCTCCACCACAAAGCAGGACTGACCGTGAAACGTGATCTTCATAGCAATTCTTCACCCCTTCTGAAGTAATTCAGCACGGTCGTTGACCTCATTCTCCATTATAAAAAACACGTTCGGCT
>CAZYAH010000149.1:0-5645 GCA_964645595.1 uncultured Alicyclobacillaceae bacterium
ACGAATCGTCGTGCGCCGAAACGTTGTTGCCAAGGACTCCTGGCAGCAGCCGGGCTACCGCGTCAATGATGACCATGGCAGCGAGTTCCCCACCCGTGAGCACAAAATCTCCGATGGATACCTCGTCCGTCACCAGCCGTTGGCGTACCCGCTCATCAAAACCTTCGTAGTGGCCGCAAATGAAGATCAATTTCTCTTCCGACGCGAATTCCTCGGCGAGTTTCTGATTAAAGGTACGCCCCTGTGGCGACAGCAGAACAACCCGGTGCCGCGCTCCAGCCCAGTCCTTCTCAACGTCGCGGACAGCGTCGAAAATGGGGCCCGGCTTGAGCAACATTCCCGCCCCGCCGCCAAACGGATAGTCGTCGACGGTCTTATGCTTGTCTGTTGCATAGTCGCGGAAATTCACCAAGCGCACTCGCAATTGCCCTTCTGTAATGGCACGCTTTAAAATACTCTCACCAAGCACACCGGTGAACATGTCGGGAAACAATGTCAATACCACTATGTCCAACATGCGCGGGATCCTCTCCATGAAATCGCCATTCCCGAAAACACCTTTTGCCGTCTCATTCGTCGTCTGCCAGCAAACCGGGCAACAGGTGGACAATCATGCGTCCCTGGGTCAAGTCCACTTCCTTGACCACGTCAGGGATTGCGGGAAGCAAAAGGTCCTGCTTCTGCAACGGGCCGCGAACCACGTAGACGTCGTTTGCACCCGGAAAGAGCACTTCCACCAGCTTCCCCGCGTACTTTCCGTCATCCGTGTACACGTCCAATCCCACGAGCTGATGGACGTAGTACGTGCCCTCCGGCAACGGAACCAAGTCCGCTTCCGGAACACACAGTTCCATTCCGCGCCACGGTTCAACCAAGTTGATGTTCTCAAATCCTTCAAAGGACACCAGCCACACATTCTTGTGCGGACGTCCCGAACGAACGACCACTGCTTGATGCGGGATTGAACCCGGCTTTCGCAGGTGCAACTTGGACCCTTTGGCGAAGCGCTTTTCCGGAAAATCGGTACGGGACAACACTTTCACATCTCCACGAATTCCATGCGTCCCGACAATGATGCCAACCGTGTAGTAGTTTTGCGTCATTTGCGCTGCCTCCTGCAATACGGGAAAGGGGTCGATACGCTCCGGGTTGGAACGTATTGACCCCCGTTGATGAACGAACCAAATGTGGGGTTGTTCAGATTGGTTCTCCGCCGCGGCGAATTTCGTGGACGATGCCGTCCTTCACAATAATCTCCGCGCCGCGCAAGATTTTCGTCCAATCGTCCCCAACTCGGACATCAACCGTCGTCTCCACACTCATGTTTTGAATCTCAGTGCCGAGCTCCATCTGTTGAATCTGTTGAAGTTGGAGGATAATCTGCTCAATCTGTTGCCGCCGATTGTTTTTCTCCTGTTCCAGGCGTTGCCGCAGTTCCTGCGCCTGCGCTCCGCCCTGTTGGAGAGCTTGCTCCAACATGACTTTACCCTGCTGCTCGATTTGTTCAATCTCAGCGTTCAAACGATCCACTTGTCTGCGGTGTTCAGCAATCAGTTGTTGCTTGGTTTGTTCCGTCAAGATGAACTTCACGGCGACAGGCTGTCGAATCGTTAGCACCGCAATGCCCTCCTTTTGGCACATTCAACGTTCAGACACGCAATGCTGCATTCGCCGAGCACGCAACGTCAGGATTCGATATCGACGACGACGCGCTTCTTCTCGCGATACGCTGCCGCACTAACCACGTTTCGAATCGCTTTCGCAATGCGCCCTTGACGGCCAATGACTTTCCCCATGTCGGATGGAGCTACTGTCAACCGATATACAGTAACATCACCGCGCTGTTCCTCTTTGACCACCACAGCGTCTGGATGTTCCACCAGTGATCTGGCCAAGAACTCCACCAATTCCTTCATCGCGTGTCCTCCCGTTTCCGTGCCTACCGATGAAGCGGTTAATTACTTCTGGAGCTTCAGTTCGTGAAATTTCTTGAGAATTCCTGCCCGACGGAACAAATCGCGAACCGTGTCGGACGGTTGAGCGCCGTTACCCAGCCAGCGCAGCGCCTTTTCTTCATCAATCTTGATTTGCGCAGGATCCGTCAACGGGTTGTACGTACCGATTTCCTCGATGAAACGGCCATCCCGCGGAGAACGGGACTCTGCCACGACGACCCGGTAAAACGGAGCCTTTTTCTGACCCATGCGCTTCAAACGAATCTTTACTGCCATTGTTGATTTACCTCCTGTTGTGATGAACGTTTTGTTGTGATTATCGCTTTTTCTTCTTGCGATGGCGGCGCGCCGGGGTGGACGTGCCTGACGCTGGCAGGTTGAATCCGCCCGCAAGGTCGCCAAGCCCATCCATCGACTTCAACGCACTCAAAGCGCCTTTCCGGCCCATCTTCTTGCCGAAGCCGGCAAAGCGTTTCATCATCTGCTGCATTTGCTCGAACTGGTTCAGGACCTGGTTGACCTCGCGCACCGTAACGCCGCTGCCCATGGCCACGCGGCGCCGCCGACTTGCGTTCATGATGCTCGGATTGGCCCGCTCTTCCTTCGTCATGGATGAAATGATGGCGTCTATCCGCGCAAACTTCTTTTCATCCACCTGCACATTTTCGAGTCCCTTGAGCTTGCCGACTCCAGGAAGCATCTTCAGAATTTGGTCGAGCGGCCCCAACTTACGAACCTGTTGGAGCTGCTCCCGGAAATCGTCCAAGGTAAACGTTGCACTTCGGAGCTTTTGCTCCATTTCCTTGGCTTTTTCCAAATCGAAGCTCTCTTGCGCCTTCTCAATCAGGCTAAGGACATCCCCCATGCCGAGGATGCGAGACGCCAGCCGATCCGGATGGAACGTCTCCAAGGGCTCGATTTTTTCGCCCAGGCCGACGAACTTAATGGGACATCCGGTGACCGCTCGAACAGTCAACGCGGCGCCACCCCGCGTGTCGCCGTCCAGCTTCGTCAGAATGACACCGGTGACCGAGAGGCGTTCGTGGAACGTCTCCGCCACGTTTACGGCATCCTGTCCTGTCATGGCGTCGACCACGAGCAGGATCTCGTCCGGACTGACAGCTTCCTTGATGCGGCCAAGTTCATCCATCAACCGCTCGTCAATGTGCAGACGACCAGCGGTATCGACAATGACCACATCGGCGCCCTGGCGGATAGCTTCGCTGCGCCCCTGAACGGCAATGTCGACCGGATCTGCCGAAGCCCCCAAGTCGAACACCGGGACGTCGATTTGCCGGCCCAATACCCGCAATTGTTCAATGGCCGCAGGCCGATAGACGTCAGCCGCAACCAGCAACGGGCGATGTTGGTGCTTCCGGAAGGACAAGGCGAGTTTCGCCGCCGCTGTCGTCTTCCCGGCGCCCTGCAGACCCACGAGCATGACCACCGTCGGCGGTTTGGCCGCCATTTTCAGCCGCTCGCCAGCGCCACCCATCAGGCTGGTGAGCTCCTCATAGACAATCTTAACGACCTGTTGTCCCGGCGTCAGGCTCTTTTGGACTTCTTGACCGACCGCGCGCTCCCTGACTTTGTCGACGAACTGCTTGACCACTTTGACGTTGACGTCAGCCGCCAGCAGCGCGAGGCGAATCTCCCGCATGGCAGTCTGTACGTCATCCTCTGTGAGCTTGCCTTTGGACTTGAGCTTGCTTAAGGCTTTTTGCAAACTGCTCGACAGAGCTTCAAGCATGTTCGTCCCCCCTTTCCGTCGGTCGCTCCCCATCCGTCAGCATCTTCAAGGCGTTCTCGAATTCACTGCGAATCGGCTCTGGAACGAACTCACGGGCTTGCTCCCACAACGAGCGAGCAGTTCGAGCCCACTTGCCTAGTTCGACCTGACTCTCTAACAGCCTGAGCGCCTGCTCGTAGGATTCCAACTGCTCTTCCGCGCGCCGCAGATTGTCGTGAACGGCCTGGCGACTGATCTCCAGGTGCTCAGCAATCTCGGCCAGCGACCAATCGTCGAAGTAGTACATCTCTACGAGTTCCCGTTGGCGGTTCGTCAGAAGCGTGCCGTAGAGATCGTAAAGGTTGACCACTCTCGTGACCTTATCTATCATACGGGTATCTCGAACCACTGTCAAGCGAAACCCCTTTACACGTCGTTCGGCCTACAGATGGCTTCCGCGAACGAGGAAGCCGAGAACGGTTCGATGTCATCGATGCCTTCTCCGAGTCCAACCCATTTCACCGGAATTCCGTACTCCCGGACAATCGGCAGCAGGACTCCTCCCTTGGCCGTACCGTCCAGTTTGGTCACCACCAGGCCGCTTACCTGAACCACTTCCTTGAACGACTTCGCCTGGTGTATCGCATTTTGCCCCGTTGTTCCGTCCACCACCAACAGCACTTCGTGCGGCGCGCCCGGAAGCTCGCGAGCGACGACCTTGTGGATCTTGCCGAGCTCGGCCATCAAATTCGCCTTGTTGTGGAGGCGTCCTGCTGTGTCGCAGAGGATGATGTCGACGTCGCGCGACTTGGCTGCAACAATGGCGTCGTAGATCACAGCCGCGGGGTCAGAGCCCTGAGTGTGGCGCACGACGTCGCAACCAACCCGCTTTCCCCATTCGACGAGTTGTTCGATGGCCGCCGCACGAAACGTGTCTCCCGCAGCCAGGATCACTTTCTTGCCTTGTTGTTGGTAGTAGTGCGCGAGCTTTCCAATCGTCGTGGTTTTGCCAACGCCGTTGACCCCGACAATCAGATAAAGCGATGGGCCGCTTGGAGCCACTGCCATGGACGGGTTGCAGTCTTGCAGCGCCTCCTCCATAGCCGCCTGCAACAGTCGCGGCAGTTCCGCCGCTTCCGTGACGCGCTCTTTCTTGGCCATGGCGCGAACCTTCTCCACCAGCCACAGGGACGTGTCGACGCCGATATCCGCTGCAATCAATACTTCTTCCAGTTCTTCGTAGAAAGCTTCATCGAGCTTTCGGCCATGAAACAGTCGGCCCAGTTTCCCCAGGACAGCTTCGCGGCTCTTTTCGAGTCCGCGCCGAAACTTGTCAAACAGCCCCAATCAAACTCCACCACCAATCTGTTGGATCTCGCCGACCGACCGGCCTTAAGCCGTGTCGGTTTCCGCTTCCACGTCCGCGAGTCGGACGCTAATCAGGGATGAAACGCCGGATTCCTGCATGGTCACACCGTAGAGTACATCCGCTTCCTCCATGGTACCTCTGCGGTGCGTGATGACAATAAACTGCGTCTCTGCCGAAAAGCGGCGAAGCTGCTGGGCAAAACGACTCACGTTGGCTTCGTCGAGCGCCGCCTCCACTTCATCGAGCACGCAGAAGGGCACCGGCCGGACCTTTAATATGGCAAACAACAGCGCCATCGCGGTGAGAGCCCGTTCCCCGCCGGACAGCAGGTTCAGATTTTGCAGCTTTTTCCCCGGCGGCTGCGCAACCACTTCAATGCCCGTCGTCAGCAGATCATCCGGGTTTGTCAGCGTCAAGTCGGCGCGCCCTCCGCCGAACAGTTGCCGGAACGACACCTGAAATTCCGTGCGGATACTCTCGAACGTCTGCGCGAAACGCCGCGACATTTCTTCGTCAATTTCGTTTATCACGATTTCCAGCTGCGCCCGGGCTTCCTCCAGGTCCGTCCGCTCGCGCTGCAAGAAACCGATTC
>CAZYAH010000150.1:0-5577 GCA_964645595.1 uncultured Alicyclobacillaceae bacterium
ATGGACCGCACCTGTGTCATTGGGGTTGCGGTCTTTCTTGCTGTTCATCACTCCCCCTCAGCCCCATCGCGAATTGCGCTCCCTTCCTTCATTCAAATTCCGTTCACAATAGAGGTATAGTATTGAACTTGACGGAATGAAAGAAGTTGTCGACTTCCATCACCCAAACCACTTCGTAAAGCCTCGGCAATGGACGTAATGAAATTGGAGTGTGACACGGAAATGACCAGGATTCTGGTTGTGGATGACGATCCGCACATTCGCGAACTGGTGGCGCTTTACTTGCAGCGCGACGGGTTCGAAGTCGTGGAGGCAGAAGACGGCTTGGCGGCAATGTCCGCACTGGATTCAAAAAAAGTGGATCTGGTTGTGCTCGACGTCATGATGCCGCGCATGGACGGCTGGGAACTGTGCCGAGAGATCCGCGAGTTCTCTCAGCTGCCCGTTCTCATGCTGACGGCGAAAGGCGAGACTCCGCACAAGATCAAGGGCCTGCAGATTGGCGCCGACGACTACGTGGTAAAGCCGTTCGATCCGCTGGAACTGGTCGCCCGAGTAAAGGCTTTGCTGCGGCGGTACCGAATTGCCACGGAGCAAACCGTCCAGGTGGGGGAACTGTTCCTGGATCGCAAATCGCACCACGCCTCCTTCGACGGCAAAGACCTGTCACTCCCGCCGAAGGAGTTTGAATTGCTGTTCAAGTTGGCCAGCCACCCCGGCAGGACGCTGCCGCGGGAACAGCTCATTGAGGACATCTGGGGATACGATTTCGAGGGCGATGAGCGGACCTTGGACGTGCACATCAAGCGGTTGCGGGATAAATTCCCGGAAGACCGCTGCTCCTTCAAGATTCGCACGGTCCGCGGATTGGGGTACCGCCTGGAGGTGAACGCATGACCAGGCGTCGGCACGCAAGGTTGAGAAATCGGCATGACCGCATGCACAGGTTGCGCCATAACCGCCTGCACGGGTCGAGCCATAACCGCATGCGCGGTTCGCGCCACGACCGCGTCCGCCCGCAATCGTTTGACCCGCCCATCAGCCGCGGGCAAATTGCGCTGCGGGTCGCCATCGGCGGCGTGGGCATTATGGTCTGGTTCTCGGTGGCCTACTGGATCACGACGCGCCTGTATCAGGCGGTCGGCCATCGACCGGGTGAATACCTCAACCAAATGACGACCGTCGCCATCGCCGTCGTCCTCCTGATTATGGCCGGCTTGACCACGGCCCGATTCGCTGCGCCAAAGCAACGGGCTTTCTTTCAGTCCATTGTGGAGGCCGTCCGCCAGATGGCGAAGGGAAACTTCAACGTGCGGATCGACACGGGCATGGTGTTCGCGCGGAAAGGCGATCCGTTTACCGAACTGGTTTACAGCATCAACGATATGGCCAAGGAACTCGGCCAACTCGAGCAGATGCGGCAAGAGTTTATCTCCAACGTGTCCCACGAGATCCAGTCGCCGCTGACCGCCATTGCGGGCTTCGTACAGGCGCTCAAGAGCGACGACCTGACGCCGGAGCAACGGCGGCACTACCTCGACATCATTGAAACCGAGAGCAAACGCCTGTCGCGGTTGAGCGACAACCTGCTCAAGCTGACGTCGCTCGAATCCGGCCATCATCCGTTCCACCCGGAGCGATACCGCCTGGACAGCCAGATTCGGGATGTCGTCCTTTCGTGTGAACCACTGTGGACACAGAAGGACATCCAAATCGACGTCTCGCTTCCGCCCGTTCAGATTGTTGCCGACAAAGACTTGCTCAGCCAGGTCTGGGTGAACCTGCTCACCAACGCCATCAAGTTCACGGAGCGACAGGGCACCATCGACATGGCGTTGCAAGTTCAGGATGGATGGGCCACAGTTCGCATCGCGGACACCGGCATCGGCATCGCGGCAGAGGACCTGCCGCGCATCTTTGAGCGATTCTACAAGGCGGACAAGTCGCGGACCCGAAGCGTCTCCGGAAGCGGCCTTGGGCTTACGATTGTGAAGAAGATCCTCGACATCCACCACGGCGAAATCCAGGTCGAAAGCCGCCTCGGCACTGGTACCACGTTTTCTGTCCGGTTGCCGCTTGAACCGCCAACCCCGAACGCTGAAAACACCCACTGAACACAATTTCGTTCATATTCCGTTCATGAACGCACCGTATCCTGTTCCCTGTCAGTTCGCGACGGTTGCCCTTCCCACCTGAAGTTGGGGCAACGGTCGCGCTGCGGGAGGAGGAATGCGCATGGAAACCATCATTCACGTGGACAACCTGGTCAAGAAGTACCGCAAGGCGAAAGAGCCCGCCGTCCGGGGCATTAGCTTCGACGTTAAAGCCGGGGAATTCTTTGCCTTCCTCGGACCAAACGGCGCGGGCAAGACCACAACCATTTCCATTCTCACGACAACGCTCGCAAAGACCAGCGGAACGGTCACCATCGCCGGATACGACCTCGACACACAGGCCAAACAGGTCCGGCGCAACATCGGCATCATCTTCCAGAATCCAAGCCTGGACCTAAATCTGACGGCGGAGGAAAACATTCGGCTGCACGTCAGCCTGTACGGGATCTACCCGTATCGGCCGCTGTACCGGTTGATGCCTGCGGATTACCGGACGCGCATCGCCGACCTCGCCGAGATGGTCGGCATCAAGGACCACATGTTCAAGCCGCTGAAGTCGTTTTCCGGCGGCATGAAACGGAAGTTGGAGATCATCCGCAGCCTGATGCACCGGCCGAAGGTTCTGTTCCTCGACGAACCAACTGCCGGTCTCGATGCGGTCAGCCGCCACTCGCTCTGGGAATACCTGAAAGAGATTCGCAACGCGGAGAACACGACCATCTTCCTGACTACGCACTACCTGGACGAAGCCGAAGGCGCAGACCGAGTGTGCATCGTCAACCGGGGGCGCATTGAAATCATCGGATCGCCGAGCGAGTTGAAACAGAAACTCATCGACCGCCACATGATCCTCGATGCCGTGAATCGGGAGGAATTGCGAAAGGAACTGGAAGCCATGCACCTGGAGTTTGCCGACTCCGGCCGCGGCTTCGAAGTCAAGTTCACTGGACCCACACCGCAGGACATCATTGCCCGCCTGAACACCCCGCTGTCCAAGCTGCAGGTGTTCGATCCGACACTGGAGGAAGCGTACATCCGCTTGATAGACCAGCAAGAAGAGGGGAGTGCAAGGCCATGAAAAGTGTGACGTTGCGCGAATCAAACGCCATTGTCGCCATCGCAGCGCGAGACATCACCCGGTCACTGAAGAGTGTCCAGTCGCTCGTCATCAGCATTATTTTCCCGCTCCTCTTCATCGGCCTGATGGGAGAAACCATATCGCAGAACATGGGGCAAGCGCTCGGATACAACTACCTCCAATTCATGCTGATTGGCATGGTGGTCAACACGCTTTACCAGATCACGATTGCCGGTATCTCGAACCTGGTCGAGGATAGGCAAAACGACTTCACGCAGGAGATCTTTGTGGCGCCCATTTCGAGGTACTCCATCATTCTCGGCAAGATCATCGGCTCCAGCTTCTCGAGCCTGTTCCAGTTGGTGGGTGTGATCCTCATCGCCCTCATCCTGCGCATCCCGTTCGGCGGATGGGATTTTGTGCGCCTGTTGCTACTGTCGCCGGTGATTTGTCTCGCAGGTGGAGCACTGGGGACCTTGCTGGTCGGCCTTGTCCACGACCAGCGGACGGCGCAAATCGCGATTCCGTTGGTGGTAATGCCACAGATGTTCTTGTCCGGCGCTCTGCTTCCGGTCAACCACTCGACCGGCATCCTTGCCTTTCTCGCGCACATCGCGCCGATGACCTACATTGTGGACCTGGCCAGAGCCGTGTTTTACTGGGGGCAGCCGGTCTACGACCAAATCGTCATGTACTCACCCATCCTTGACCTGGCGGTCACGGTCGGCTTCTTCCTCGTCTTTTCCTTCGTGGGCACGGCGCTGTTCACCAGAGCGGAGCGAAATCGCTGAGACCCGGGTGCCGTCGCACGCGGTGCCCTGCTTCAATCACCAGAGGGCCACGCAGTCGCCGCTGCTGAGAGCCCCTTGCTCGGCCCGAATCCAACGCGTTCATCCCAGTTCCGATTCGGGCCGCCGGTCTCTACCCCGCTGTTTTCTTTCGAAGCAGGAATAACCCTTCTTGCTAGGATAGGCACCTATCCAAAACCTCCACATAGGATACAACAGCCTAACCCATGGAGAGGTGAGCCCAAATGTGGAACCATCCGAACATGCAGGGGAATTTTGCCGAAGACCGAACAAGAGCCATGCTCTTACCGCCTGAACAACTGGCAGCCCCGCCGGAGTCTCTTTCTGAAAAAATGTTTATTGTATTTCGAGCAGCAAGAAAAGCGGGCGCATCAAACCCCAGAATCAGTGAAAGCCGTTCGAAAACTGAATGAAGACAGCATCCAGTTGGTGTATGGATTCCGAAATTTCAAAAGAAATCTTCTCATTCTCATTATCAATGGGAAAGTTCAAGGTTTCAATTTCCCTCTCCTGGTCGACCATATTGCTCGCGAAGCAGAGTATTTTATGAATACCCTCAAAAAATTCAACAATGGCGTTTTGGAGCCTATTCAAGATGCCATTATCCACGAGAATGTTTTCTGGCTGCGCATCATGATGGAACATTCCCGTTTCATAGCCTCGTTACTAGACCAATCTGAGCGAAATTTGGTAGCCACTGCGCGAAAATTTGGTGACGATTTTGAAACCCTGTTGAACCAAGCTCGAGATGTTGAATCCATGCTCTATCATAAGAAACCGACCTATCCAATAATCGGAAAGTTGAACAAGGACAGTGAAAGTGCAACGGAAGAGTTGAGGAACTTCAAGAAAGCGGGTCTGGAACTAATAAGAAGTTCCCAGATCAAAAACGTCATTACTCCCCTACTCGCAGACCACGTTGTTCGCGAAGCCGAACACTTTTTGTTCATGCTTCGCGTTCTCGAAGAACGGTTAAGACACAAACAGAAGGAAATACAAACGTAAATCTTTCGGGATAACAGCCCTCCTCTATGGAGAGCTTTCTTTGCTCCGTGGCTGTGTTCATCTGCAAGTTTGAACCACTCAATATAACCGGTACGTGTGCCTCAATCCAATCGCGGGATTTCCGCCATGATGCCCGCCATTGTGAACGCCACGCACGGTATGTTCGGCGATTGGACGGGCTCCTCTTCAAAGTACACGTGGTATAATTCGAACTTCCCGTCTCGCAGAAGGTATTGTTCAAGCAACTCATTCCCGATGTCGACAATCCAGTATTCCGGCACGGCGTAGTGCGCGTAGATGTCCTTCTTCTTTCCTCGGTCCTTCTGGGCAGTAGATGGCGAGAGAATCTCCACCACCACGTCGGGTGGCCCCTCGACGCCGCGCTTTGTCAAAAGGTGCAACTTGTCCTTGCGCAGCATGACGATGTCCGGTTGCAGCACGCTGTACTGTGACAAGATGACGTCCACGGGCGCGTCTAGAACAAAATAGTCGTTATCACACCTATACAGCGCCTTCTGCAGTTCCTTGCTGACGAGTTGATGAATCGATGACGGGGCGGGTGACATGGCCA
>CAZYAH010000151.1:0-5573 GCA_964645595.1 uncultured Alicyclobacillaceae bacterium
ATTTTCTCCATCACGTATATCTCGGACAACCTGCCCGTCCACGCGTACCTCGGGGTACCGGCGGGCGTTCCTTTTCATCTAGACGAAGTGGAACGCGCTCTAATCCAAAGATATGGGCCACACGCGCCTGTTCGCGTGGAAATAGTCGAGGAGGCTGAGGACGACTCAGCCTCCTCTTGCGCCAGCACCGGGCCACTCGCCGGGCTGGTCTACTGCCGTGGCGGCATTAACCGCGTCGGCATGTCCAAAATATCGTGGATTCAAGACTTTCTCCGGCACAACGTCGTGGTGATGGCTCCCTGGTACCGAGGGACGCTCGGTTCACCGGGACGCGACGAGTTCGGCGGCGCCGACGTCGAGGATGTCCACGAGGCCACCCGGCTCCTGCAGTCGTTGCCGATTGTTCATCCGCTCGGCGTCTCCGTGCTCGGCTTCTCGCGCGGGTCCATCAACGCCACCCGAACGGCCATCGCCGTGCCTGGCGTGCGCCGCCTCGTGCTTTGGGGCGGCGTGAGCGACTTGGTTTGGACGTATGAGGAGCGGATCGAACTGCGGCGAATGTTGAAGCGCGTGGTGGGCGGATCTCCGACGAAGGTCCCTGACGCGTACCAGGCACGCTCCCCCGTTCACTACGCCGGGCAGATCCCTTGCCCCGTGCTGATTCTGCACGGCACAGAGGATGTACAAGTGCCATTTCGCCACGGCCAGAAGATGTACGAGACACTCACCGCGCTCGGCAAACCAGTCACCTTTCACAAGCTCGACGGCTTCGGGCACCACCTGCCGCCCGAAGTGCACCAGGAGACCATCCGGGAGATTGTTCAAGCGCTTACGTGCGCTTAAACGCACAGCCCCTCGCCACGAAGCCTGATGGCTCAGGCAACTCGGTTCATGGCGAGGGGTTGTACTTTGGGCAATAAAATTGTCCGTTAATAAAATTATCCCTTGACTGCTCCTGCCGTGAGGCCGGACACAATCCACTTGCGGAACAAGATCACCAGGATGACAATCGGCAGCACCGAGACCACGGAACCCGCAAAGATGTCTCCGTAGGGAACGGTGTATTGGCTGCTAAACAGCGCAATGCCGACCGGGATGGTGCGCATTTGGTTGGACGAGTTGAAGACAAACGCCATGAAGAACTCCGTCCACGACGCGACAAAGGTGAACACCGCAGTCGTGAACAGACCTGGGGTCGTCAGCGGCAGGAAAATGCGCCAAAACGTCTGAAAGACGGAAGCCCCGTCCATCTTGGCCGACTCAAACAGTGCTCCCGGAATCTGCAGAAAGTAGTTCCGCATAATCCAGATGGCGAACGGCAGGTTAAACGCCGTGTACGGGACAATCAGGGCCTGAAACGAGTTCAGCCATCCGAGCGTCCGCATGAACATGTAGAGCGGCGTGACGATGGCGATGGGCGGAAACATCGAGATAATCAAGAGCAGAACCAGCGTCGGGATCTTACCTCGCACCGGCAGGCGCGCAATCGCAAAGCCCGCCATACTCGACAGGATGAGCACGAGCACCGTCGTGATCACGGTGACAATCACGCTGTTGCGAATGTAGACGCCAAATCCGTAGCGGTTAAACGCGTCATTGTAATGTTGCCACGTCCAATTCTGTGGAAACAGGGTCGGCGGATACGCGCCGATTTCGCCGTTCGGTTTGAACGAGGTCACCAGCATCCAGTAGAACGGCAGAAGAATCACGAGAAGAAACAGGATCAACACGGTGTAGTTGACGATTTTCTGAGCGCGACTTTGAACCATCAGGCAGCCTCCTCCACCAAGGATCGGAATGCCGACAGGAAGATGAGCGACACCGTCAGCACAATGATCACGGTGCACACCGCGATGGCTGCACCGACCCCAAAGTGCAGGTTCTGGAAGAGTGCCCGCTCACCGAGGATCAACAGCGATTGGGTGCTGGTCCCAGGCCCGCCGTTGGTGAGGACGAACGGCAAATCGAACACCCCGAACGCCTGGAGGATGCGAAAGAGCGCAGCGAGCGCAACCGAGCTGCGGACGAGCGGGAAGGTGACCTTCCAGAACGTCTGCCAGCGATTTGCCCCGTCAATGTAGGCCGCCTCGAAGTACTCCTGAGGAATCATCTGCAGGCCGCCGAGCAGAATAATGACGACAAACGGAGTGGTCTTCCAAATATCTGCAACCATCATGGCAATGACGGCTGTTGCCGACGTTCCGAGCCACGTCACAGGCTGATCAATCAGATGCAGCGCTTGCAGGATGTAGTTGAGGACGCCGTACGATCCGTTGTAGATATACGCCCACATTTGCGCGGACACGACGGTAATGAGGGACCAAGGGATCAGCATGACGACGAGGGAAATGTTTTTCAGGCGCTGTACTTTGTTGATTGCCAGCGCGATGAGCATCCCCAGGACCAGTTCCACACCGACCGTGACCAGCGCATAATACGCGGTGAACCATACGCTGTGCCAAAATACAGGGCTGTTGACGAGCGTTTCATAATTCTTGAGGCCCTGGAAGTCCATTTGATATCCGTTTACGGTGAGATGGACGTCGTTCAAGCTCATATACGCAGAATAGAGAATCGGGAAGATGGTGATCCCGAGGATGACCACCGCAGCCGGCAACATCATCATGTAACCGGCCCGCTTGTCGGGCCCTTGCAGTCCTTTGTTCCGCTGCCTGTTGGCAGTACGGATGGCAGAGTCATTCACTGCAGCGTCTTGCATGATCTCACCTCCAAAGAAGGAAATGGCGGCGACGGCAACCGCCGTTCGCCGCCATCTTCTACTTATTATAGACCGCCAGAACCAACGGCCGAATCAATCTGTTGCTGTGCCTGCTTCAGCGCATCCTGCACGCTCACGCCACCGGACAGAGCCTGGTTGACGTTCGTGTAGATAGCCTGAGACACTTGCGCGTAGTTCGGAGTCTGGGACGGACGCGCGATGTAATGGATCTGGCTGACGACGTCAAACACCGGGCTGACTTTCTTCACAGCCGGATCCTTCTGAACCTCGGCGTTGGTCGGGATTTCACCGAACTGTTGCGCGAGGATGGTCTGCGCATCCTTGCTCGTCATCCAGTCAATGAACGTCAGCGCTGCTTGCAGGTTCTTGGTGTGCGGGTTGACCATCAGGTCCCAGCCACCGACGCAGCTGTAGCCAGCGCCGCCACCGAACGTCGGCAGCGGAGCGACGCCGACCTTGCCGACCACTTTCGAATCCTGGTTGTTCTGGGAGTCGTTCCAAGCGTACGGCCAGTTGCGGAGGAACGCAACCTTACCCTGCTTGAACAACGTCATGGATTCGTCTTCCTTGAAGGTCACCTCGTCCTTCGGCGACACGCCGCTCGAGATGAGGCTCTTCATGAAGTTGACGGCTTTCTCGGCTTCCGGCGAGTTGATGGCAGCCTTGCCGTCGTCACCCAGCACTTTGCCGCCCGCGTCAGCCAGGTATTCCATGAAGTCGCACGTCAAACCTTCATAGGAAGCGCCCTGCCAGACGAATCCGTACTGCACAGCGCCCTTTTTCTGGAGTGTCTTTGCTTCGTCCACCAGCTGTTCCCAGGACGTCGGCACAGGCAGGTGGTACTTCTCGAGCAGGTCCTTGCGGTAGAACAGGAATCCGGAATCGGCGAAGAACGGCGCACCGTAGATGTGGCCTTGGTAGGTCGCGCCATCCACCAATCCGGGCGCAAAGCGGTCGAAGAACGACTTCGGCAGCTTTTCATCCAGCGGCAACGCCAGTTGTGAGTTGGCGAACTGCGCCGGCCAGACAACGTCGCCGAGGTACACGTCCGGCGTAGCCGAACCCCCACCGATAGCAGTGCTCAGGCTGGCCCGGTTGGTGTCGGAGTTGTTGTTCTGGTCCTGCAGCTCAACTTTGATGTTCGGGTAAGCTTCCTCGAATTTTTGAATCAGAACCTTGCGGACATCGGGATCGTGCGTAATCGGCGGAGCGGCCCAAACGATGGTTCCGCTTACATTTTGCCCACTGCCAGTGCTGTTCGTTGTCTCATTCGTGGAGTTGGAGTCTGTTCCCCCGGAAGATCCGCAACCCGCGACCAACATCCCCATGGCCAAAACGGCGGATCCGAGAGCCAAATGCTTTTTCTTTGCCAAGATCTACATCCCCCTTCTGTCACTTTGACTTAGACGAGCGGTCGAACCGATTCCCGCTCAACAATCTGGTGTGGCAGGTAGTACACGCCTTCATCGATCCGTTGCGCGTTCGGTTGCTGCACGAGCTCCACGAGGTGCCGGACGGCCTGCGCCCCAATCTCAGCGAACGGTTGTGCAACGGTTGTCAGCCGCGGAGTTACCATGTTGGCAATCCGCAAGTCGTCAAATCCTATCACCGAGATGTCTTCCGGAACGCGATAGCCCTTGTCGTGCAAGCACCGGATGGCTCCGACGGCCATCTCGTCGCTGGCAGCGACCACCGCTGTCAACTGGAGCTGGTCCTGGCGCGTCAGCAGCCTTTGCATCGCTGCGTAACCCGCCGCGAACCGGTAATCTCCGAACTCGACGAACTCCTCCCCCTTTTCCAGATTGAAATGATTCACCGCCTGAAGATAGCCTTGGTAGCGCTGCATTCCGGTCACTTCGTCTTCCAGGGTGGCGCCAATCATGCCGATTCGCCGATGCCCGCGCGCAACGAGGTACGCCACCGCGTCGAACTCCGCCTTTACGTCGTCCACCTTGAAAGCAGGAAGGGGCACTTTGGCGGTCGATTGCGTCAGCGCGAGAACCACCGGGACGTTTAGCCGCTGGAGAATCGGTTCAAAGTCCGGCCCCACCAACTTGCTGGTGAAAATAATCCCGTCCACCTGGTGCTGCTTGAGGAACGTGAACGACTCCAACGCGCGATGCCGAGAGTGTTCGGCGTTGTACAGCAGCACCTTCATCCCGCGCTCCTCGGACGCCTTTTCGATGCCCGCATAGATTTCGTTGAAGAACAAGTCCGTGATTCCGGGGACGACCAGGCCGATGGTGTTGGTCCTCTGTGCGCTCAGGCCCCTGGCCATGGCATTGGGCTGGAACTGCAGTTCCGCCATTGCCGCGCGAACGCGCTCCCGCGTTTGCTCTTCCACCAACTCGGGCCGGTTCAATACCCGAGATACCGTGGCTGGCGAAACCCCGGCGCGCTCCGCCACGTGACGGATGGTTACTTTCACAGGTCTCACCCTTGTGCCATCATCTGCGATGAATCATTTTCATAAAGCGCTTTCATCAATTTCACTTTACAAGAATTTCATTATCAGATCAATGCGCTTATGAAAACTTTTCAGAGATTCTATATTCACGAAGTCGCCTTGTATTCCCAGATGTGGTTCTTCCGGTGTGGGCGTTGATTGCGGAACGCGTCGCACCCGTTAGCTGGGGTGCTCTACTGCTATTCTTACCTTCCCATGCGTTCTCGCAGTGAAGTGAGATGATAAATCGCTATGCAGTCTCACTTTCTCCCGGTGCCGTGGTGTACAGGTGACCTGTATATTTCGTTCGCGTGTAATCTGTTTCAGAAATGCAACGTACGTACGTAATCCTGAGGCGGCAATGAAATCGGCTAAATCCCGTGGCTG
>CAZYAH010000152.1:0-5529 GCA_964645595.1 uncultured Alicyclobacillaceae bacterium
GCGGGTGGGCAACGTGTTTACCGCCGACGCGTTTTACAACGAAAACCCGGACGACGTCCACAAGTGGGCGAACTACGGCGTCCTCGCGCTGGAAATGGAAACGGCTGCGCTGTACACCCTGGCTGCCAAATTCGGCCGCAAGGCGCTGACCATCCTGACGGTGAGCGATCACGTTCTGACCGGCGAAGCGACCACCGCCGAAGAGCGCCAGACCTCGCTCAACCAGATGATTGAACTCGGTCTGGAGACCGCGCTGAACGCCTAATCAAAGTTCCCCTTTACCGCACAAGGCGAGCCCCCATCACTGGGAGGGCTCGCCTCGTCTATTTTCCTCGAACTGATTGCTGACGGCTCACTGCCACTCCGGCCCAGTCGGCGCCTCCCGCCAGCGCCGCCGCTCCCGCGACTCTCCGTCTTCGTCCGCGACTTCGAACGGCCAGCCGTGGCCCCGCCCGACGACGCGGACACAAGCCGGGATGAAGAACGCCAACAGGGCAACGGTGTACAGAATCAGTCCAAGCACCACAGCCAGGCCGATTTCCGTCAGCGATTCCACTCTGGCCACCATCATAGAACCGAATGTTCCCGCCATGATGGCAGCCGCCGAGAAGATGACATTGCCCATGCGCACCATCGCGGTGCGAATGGCCTCTCCTGGCGACATGCCGGCGAGGTACTCTTCCTCAAACCGCGTCATCAGGAAGATGCTGTAGTCCACCCCGAGTGCCACGAGCAGCAGGAACACAAAGAACGGAACCGCCCAGGACAGGCCGGGCTTATGCAGAACGTGCATGACGATGGTCTGCACCAGCCCCATGGTGACAAAGTAGGTTGCGGCCAGGGACAGGATGATGTACACCGGCGCAATCAGCGAGCGCAGCATCACGGCCAGCAGCACGAAGATGGCGGCGAGGATAATCAGCATGCTCCGTGAAAAGTCCGCTCCAGACACGCGGTTTAGCTCCGCTTGAACTGGCGTCGTCCCGCCTGCGAGAACCTTGCCGTCGTGAATCGGACTGGTTAGCAAAGCGGCATTCGCCGCGGCAACCAGTTGCGGAACCGCCGCCATCGCTTCCGTAGAGTACGGGTTCTTGCTTAGGATGACGGTAAACTTCGCAACGTGGCCATCGGGAGAAATGTAGGCATCCATCGCCGCTGCCAGGTCCTTGTTGGACTCGACAGTCGACTTCGGTACGTAAAAACCGGGGCTGCCTGCGTTCACGGCAGTCTTTGTACTCTGCAAGAAGTCTTGCACCTCTGTCACGCCGTCTTTCAACTTGGCTGCGCCATCCCCCGCTGACTTCAGTCCCGACGTCAGTTGTTGCATAGACGATGGTAGCTGCTTCACTCCGTCGGCAACTTGCTTGCCGCCGGCTGGCAACTTGGCAGCGCCTTGCGCCAGTTTGTTCGCGCCTTGGGCAAGTTGACTGAGCCCCGAATCCAGCTGGTTCCCGCCAGTTTTGAGTTGGCTGAGGCTCGCCGCGAGCTGCCCGCTTCCCGAAGCCAATTGCGCCGACGCGGCTGCGGCCTGTGCGGTGCCCGACTGCTCGGCTGCTGCCATCGCCAGCAACTGTTGCCACGCGGGATCTTGTGCCACCTCTGGGTGGGCTCGTGCCCACGCTTCCATCCCCTGCTTCAGGTTGGATGACAGGCCAGCCAGCTGTTGCTCAGACTGCGCGAGCGCCTGCACTCCCTGGTGGAGCTGCGCTGCACCCTGTTCGGCGGCTGGGATGCCTTGCGCTAGCGCGTGTGCTCCCTGCGCGAGTTTTTGCGCGTTGTCGGACAAAGACTGCACTCCCGCGCTGACCTGACCGATGCCGTCGGACAGTTGCTGCGAACCCGCAGCAAGTTGGTTGAGGTCAGAAATCTTTTGTCCAATGCGGTTTCCGCTCTGCTTCAAGTTGTCGGCCAACTTCGACAAGCCGTTCGCCACGTCTCCCAGGCCACCTGCCGCCTGCTGGTTCTGGTCCGCAATCTGGAACTCCTTAACGGGCTTGCCAACCGGTTGCGTCGCGCTGTCGACTTCCTTCACCAAGGGCACGTTCGCCAACGTCGTCGTGACGTTTTGTATGGTGGCCAAACCTTGCGGCGTGCGCAGGTTTTTGTCGGTCTGAAGGACAATGGTGGTCGGCAGGGCCTCGCCCGGGCCAAACGCATCCGCCACAGCCCGGAACCCTTGTACGGCTGGCGCTTGGGGAATGTCCGACATCGGATCGAACGTGCGCTCTTCGCTAAACAGCGAAGCAATCGGAGCCAGCGCGACCATCAAAACGAGAATGACGCGCCACGGACGGGCCGTGGAGATGCGAGAGGTCCATCCCCACAGGCGGGATTCGCCGTGTGCCGCCCCTGGATGAGGCTTCCGCGGCCAGTACAAGGCTGCGCCGAGCCAGCTCATCAGAGCCGGAATGAAGACGAGGCAGGTCAGCAGCGTAATGGCGACACCGATGGCCACACCGACCGCGGATTTGTAGAGTCCAAAGTTCGCCAAGCCAAGCGCGGCAAAGGAGACAATCACCGTGAGGCCGCTGAAGATGACTGTCTTGCCGACGCCCTGGAGCGTCGATTGCAGTGCTTCCAGCTTGTCTCCACCCGCCAGGCTCAGTTCCTCGCGGAATCGGTTCAACAGGATGATAGAGTAGTCCGTGCCGGCGCCGAACAGCGTGGCAATCAAGAAGGTCTGGGTGAAGGTCGAGACGGGCAGGCCCACTTCGGCAAAGGCCGCTACGACGCTGGATGAGAGAGCAAACGACAACCCGATAGCAAGGAGCGTGAGAAGCGGAGCGAGCAGCGACCGGAAGACCGCGAGCAGGATGACGAGGACCAGCACAATGGTGACGATGGTGGTCCGTTCCGCTCCTTTTTGCGAAATTGCGATGTCGTCTTCCTGAATCGGCGCGTCGCCCGTAAAATAGACTTTCGCGCCCTGCGGCGGATTCGCAAATACTGCCTGCACTTTGGCCAGTGCGTCCGGCAATCCGGGTTCGCCGATGGCGTCGCGAAAGCCAACCAGGGCTATTTCCGTCGTGTGATCCTTGCTCACGAACTTGTCTGCGAGCGACGGGTCGGTGTTGCCCTTCTGCTGGACGCTCTGGACGTCGTATTGCGCCTTGTCCTGTTCAATCCGGCGCAGTTGGTCTTCAAAGTACTTCTCTTCTTCCGCCGTCAGGCCGTTCTTGTCCTGAATCGCCACCACAGCCGTGCTTTTGGCGGCTTTCGCCGGATTGACCTGATCTGCCAGTTTTGCCGCCTGGATGACCGGCGAAGAGTCCGGCAGGAAGCTGGTGTTTTGCCGCGCCACCACGGTCGGCAAATCCGGCAACAGTGCGATGGCGACGGCAATGACTGCGAGCCAAACCGGGATAATCACCCAGCGCAGTCGAAATATCCAGGATGCGTATGTACGAAACACGCTCATCCCCCGCTTTCAGCAAAAGCCCCGCCAATGTACTGTTCCCATCAGCGGGGCGTTGCATTTGCCCTTACTTTGCGTTGGCCATGAACGCTTCGATCTCTTCGGTCGTCTTGAGGATGTCCTTGGAGAGGTTTTCCGCGCCCGTCTCGGTGACGAGGATATCGTCCTCGATGCGAATGCCAATCGACTCTTCTTCAATGTACAGTCCGGGCTCGATGGTAATGACCATGCCGGGTTGCAGCGGATCGTTTTCACCTAGGACGGTGACGTCGTGGACGTTCAGCCCGAGTTGATGCCCGACCGAGTGATAGTAGTAGCGAGAGAGTTCCGCGTCTTCCTTGATGAGGCCGATTTTCTTCAATTCATCGGCGAGCATGCGCTTGGTCAGGTCGTTGAGCTGTTTCCACGTCACTCCCGGCTTCACGGCCTCGATGACCGCCTGCTCCACGTTCAGGACGATGTCGTAGAGTTGTTTTTGCCGATCCGTAAATTTCCCGTTCACCGGGAACGTCCGGCTGATGTCGGCGCTGTAGTACTGGTACTGGGCGCCGAGATCAAGCAGGACGAGATCTCCATCCTTGGTCTCTGCATTGTTTTCTTCGTAGTGCAGAATCACGGCGTTTTTCCCGCTCGCCACAATCGTTCCAAAGCCAGGCTCGCGCACGCCGTTGAGATGCAACTTGTATGCGAAGTGCGCTTCGAGTTCGTACTCCATCATGCCCGGTTTGGCGTTGGCAAGCAGGTTTTCGATGCCGAGCCGCGTGATCTCAATCGCCTTGCGTATGTATTCAATCTCTTCCTTGCTCTTGATGAGCCGAAGCCGCGTCACCTCGGGGTGGACGTTGTAAATGCGGATGTCCGGGTGCTTCTGCCGCAGTTCTGCAGCAAACTCGTGCGCCGGCGAAAGCTCCTGCTTCCAGGACACGCGGCCAAGGTCGAGGTACGCCGCATCGGCGCCTTGGCGCCACAGGTGCCGCCCCAACTGGGCTTCAAAGTCTTCCACGTAGAGTACGTTTGTGATGCCCGAGATGCGGGTGGCTTCGTCGCCGCGCAGCTTGCGGCCGACCCACTTTTCCAGCACTGGATCCGCCTTTTCGATAAACAGGGTCTCAGAGACCTTGCCGCCGTGCTTCGTCACAAACAAAATCATCCCGGACCGCGCAATCCCCGTCAGATAGAGGAAGTTGCGGTTGGGAGTGTAGGTGTACTCTGTGTCCTCCGATTTGTGCGGAGGGTTGCCCGAGAACAACACGAGAATGGACCTGTCTTCCAACTTTTCATACAGTTTGTTGCGCCGTTCAACGTAAACGCGATTCTCCAAGTGAATACGCTCCTTTCGCAAACACTAACCAAAGTATAACGGATTGCTTCACTTCCGTGGATGTAAGCCCACAACAAAAAGCCGTGGGGCAGGCGTGCCCCACTCCTCAATCTGTGAGTCGATAGACGGCGGTTTAGAAATGAAGAGCGGACAACCGTTCGGGTGTCCGCTAGCGATCCGTCATAACAAACCTCCGGCTATCGTTTTTATTTTCCTGTCGAAAACACTTCTTTTGCGACCATAATGGCAGACATCGCCTTCGGCCATCCAGCATAAAACGCAAGATGGGTAATGACTTCAATCAACTCTTCTTCCGAAAGACCGTTTTCTTTAGATTGATTTGAGTAAGTAGAATTGAAAAATAACTAGGACGTAAGGAGTTGTTGAAGAATGGCAGTAAAATTGACCCCCTATTTAGTCATGAACGGTAATGCGAATGAGGCTATTCAATTTTACGAAAAGGCGTTGGATGCCAAAGTCCTCTTTAAACAAACGTTTGGAGAGATGCCGGAAAACCCGGAATTTCCTTTACCAGCTGATGCGAAGGACCGCATATCGCACGCAACGATACAAATTGGAGAAGACGTTCTTATGTTTTCTGATACGTTTCCCGGTCAACCTCTACAATCGGGGAATCAAGTCACCATCTGTATTTCGACCAACGACAAGGAGCAGTCAAAACGGTTCTTTGAAGGCTTGCAACAAGATGGTCAAGTGAGCATGCCCCTTCAAGAGACATTTTTCAGCCCCGCTTACGGTATTGTAACGGACAAGTTCGGTGTAACCTGGCAAA
>CAZYAH010000153.1:0-5483 GCA_964645595.1 uncultured Alicyclobacillaceae bacterium
GGGCGCAATCCGCTCGAGAATCAACTTGTTGACCACGGCCGGATTGGCCTTCCCTTTTGTCGCCTTCATGACTTGGCCGACGAGCGCGCCGAGCGCCCGTTCCTTGCCGTTTTGATAGTCTTCCACCGACTTCGGATTGTTGGCAATCACTTCGTCCACTATGCCTGCCAGCGCACTCTCGTCGCTGATTTGCTCAAACCCTTGTTCGCGGATGACGACGTCCGCGTCCTTGCCGGTTTCACACATGATCTTGAAGACGTCGCGCCCTTGCTTGATAGAGATCTTTCCGGACGCAATTTCGCGAATCAGGCCTGCCAGCTGTGCGGGCGACACAGGCGATTCGGTAATGGGAACGTTGTTCGCGTTAAGGTAGCCCAACAGGTCGCTCATCACCCAGTTGCTGGCCGACTTCGCATCGACGCCGGCTGCGACGACGGCTTCAAAATAGTTTGCAATGTCGATGTCGCTGGTCAACACGCCCGCGTCATAGGCCGGGAGTTGCAGTTCATTGACGAAGCGATCCCGCTTCTGCAAAGGCAGCTCCGGCAACGACGCCCGAATTTCGCTCAGCCACTCGTCGTCCACCCGCAAGCGGACCAGGTCCGGTTCGGGGAAGTAGCGGTAGTCGTGTGCCTCTTCCTTGGAGCGCATGGACACGGTCGTCTGGGTCGCCTCGTCAAACCGCCGCGTCTCCTGAATCACGGGTTGCCCGCTTTCCAGCAGCTTGGTCTGGCGTTCCACCTCGTATTCGAGGCCTTTCTGGACGTTGCGGAAGGAGTTCATGTTTTTGAGCTCCGTCTTCTGGCCGAACTCCTTCTGCCCGACCGGGCGCAACGAGATGTTCGCGTCGCAGCGCAGCGACCCTTCTTCCATCTTGCAGTCGGAAATGCCGCAGTACTGCATGATGGACTTGATGGCTTCCAGGTACAACCGCGCTTCCTCCGGCGAGCGGATATCCGGCTTTGAAACAATTTCAATCAGCGGTACGCCCGTCCGGTTGTAGTCGACCAGCGTGTGGCTGCCGTCAGCGGCGTGCATCGACTTGCCCGCGTCCTCCTCGAGGTGAACGCGCACAATGCCAATCCGCTTCCGCTCCCCATTGACGTCAATCTCCACGTATCCGTTCTCGCCGATGGGCTGGTCATACTGCGAAATCTGGTACCCCTTCGGCAGGTCCGGGTAGAAGTAGTTCTTCCGGTCAAACTTGCAGTCCTGATTGATGGTACAGTTGAGCGCCAGCGCGGCTTTCAGGGCCAGTTCCACCGCGTGCCGGTTGAGCACAGGCAGCGTTCCCGGATGGCCGAGACAGACCGGGCAGACGTTGGTGTTCGGCGGCGCCCCGAAATCGGTGCGGCAGCCGCAAAAGATTTTGGTCTTCGTCTTCAGCTCAACGTGAACTTCCAGGCCAATTACCGTTTCAAACGACATTTTATCCCTCCACCTTCGGCAACGGCATGTCAAAGCCGCGCAGTTGCTCGTACGCATGGGCCACTTTCAGCAACGTGCCTTCTCCGAACGGCCGCCCAACCAACTGCAATCCGATGGGCAGTCCACCAGCGGTCAGGCCACACGGGACACTGATGCCCGGCAGACCAGCCAGGTTGGCGGGAATCGTGTAGATGTCGTTCAAATACATCTGCAAGGGGTTGTCCACTTTTTCGCCGAACCGAAATGCGGGAGTCGGCGCCGTGGGCGTCAGAATGACGTCGCACTTCTGGAACGCCTCGTCGTAGTCCCTGCGAATGAGCGTCCGCATCTTTTGCGCGCGCAAGTAATAGGCGTCGTAGTAACCCGAAGACAGGGCGTACGTGCCAATCATGATGCGGCGCTTCACTTCCATGCCGAAGCCTTCGCTGCGGGTATTGTGGTACATTTCGAGCAGAGTTTCACCAGCTGCCCGCCGTCCGTAACGGACGCCGTCGTACCGCGCGAGGTTGGAGGAAGCTTCGGCGGGTGCAATCAGGTAGTACGTGGCCACAGCGTACTGGCTGTGCGGCAGCTGCACCTCCACGACTTCCGCCCCGGCAGCCTGCAGGACCTGAATGGCCTTGTCCACTGCACTCTTCACCTCAGGGTCCAGACCGGTCGAGTCAATGTCGGTCACAACGCCGATTTTGAGTCCCCGGACGTTGCCGTCAAGAGCGGTCAGGTAGTCCTCCACCGGTTGCGGAGCCGAGGTGGAGTCGAGCGGATCGTGCCCACTGATGGCCTGCAACACATAGGCTGCGTCTTCCACCGTCCGCGTGAAGGGTCCAATCTGGTCCAGCGAAGACGCAAAGGCGATGAGTCCGAACCGTGAAACGCGGCCGTACGTCGGCTTCAAGCCAACAACGCCGCAGAAGGCGGCCGGCTGACGGATGGAGCCGCCGGTGTCGGAGCCAAGCGCAAAGGGCACCATTCCCGCGGCGACCGCTGCCGCAGAACCGCCACTGGAACCGCCCGGCACGCAGTTCAGATTGTACGGGTTCCTGGTCTTCTGGAATGCGGAGTTTTCCGTGGAAGATCCCATCGCGAATTCGTCCATGTTCGTCTTTCCGACAAGGACTCCGCCTGCTGCCTGCAATTTCTCTGCGACCGTCGCGGAGTACGGCGGTATGTAGTTTTCGAGGATCCGGCTCGCGGCGGTGGTCCGGATGCCCTCCGTGCAAATGTTGTCCTTCAGGGCAAACGGCACGCCGGCGAGGCTCATCTCGTCGCGTGTCTCCAGTTCCTTCGCCCGCTGAATTGCGCCGTCCTCGTCGACGTACAAAAAGGCCTGCACCGCCTTGTCCTTTTGGCGAATTTCCGATAGGTATGTGTTGACCCAATCGACAGGTGCAGTCTCGCGCTTGCGCAGCGATGTGACAATCTCTTTTACGCTGTATGTCGGCATCTGTGCATCAACCTTCCAAAACCGCAGGTACGCGGACTTGTTCTCCATCCGAGTCGGGCGCGTTCGCGAGGGCCTGTTCGCGCGTCAACCCCGGTCTCGGTTCGTCATCTCGCAGTGCGTTGTACAGTTCAAGGGAGTGGCTCGTTGGGGGAATGTCGTCGAGCGGCACAGCTTGCAGCTGCTCGTTATAGTCCATGATGTCACTCAGCTGTGGCGCCAATTTGGCGACCTCTTCGTCACTTACGGCCAGCCGCGCCAGCTTCGCGACGTGGCGGACCGTCTCTTCTGTGATCTTCAAACTACGCCCTCCTTACGTATTTGGGATACCGCGATTCAGAGGATACACTCTTGGGGATTATAGCACACGGGCTGGGGAAACCGCACATAACCAGGGTCGTAGGGGGCCTGAAGACCCTGGTCGCCCGTCAGTGAACGACCAGCAGCACCACGATGGAGGCAAGGGAAAAGCAGATCCCGAGCAGGTACAGAAACGCGACGGTCTGCACCTGTGTGAGCCCGGACTTCATGAGCAGGTGAAATGTGTGTCCTTTGTCCGCCACGTAGATTGGGCGGTTTTCGCGAAACCGGCGAATGATGACCCACAGCGTATCCAGGATGGGAACGCCAAGCGCCAGCACCGGCACGACCAGGGAAACCAACGTGGCGCTCTTGAATGCGCCGTCCACGGCAATCGCCGCCAGGACGTAGCCGAGAAAGGTAGCGCCCGCGTCGCCCATAAAGATCCGCGCAGGATGGAAGTTGTGCCGGAGAAAACCGAGCGCGCACCCCATCAGGACAACCGCAAACACAGCCATTGGATACTGGTGTTTCAAGAGAGCGATGAAAAACAGGGTCATTGCAGAGATGGCGGCGAGCCCAGACGCGAGTCCGTCGACCCCGTCGAGGAAATTCATCATATTGGTGATGGCGACGACCCACAGCACAGTCGTCAACACGGACAACCATAACGGGAACGGGTAGTAGTGGTTGTGAAAGGGCAGATTAATCCCGCCTACCGAAACGCCAAACGCGACCAGAATCACCGCGGCGAGAATCTGCATGAGGAATTTTGGCCACGCCTTGAAATCCTTGCCGCGCGTCTTGTAGTAGTCGTCGACAACGCCCACGCTGAAGATCAGCAGACCGCCGACCGCAATGCCCCAAAACGTTCGACCGGCATTGCCGAACAAACCCGCAGCCAGAACAAATCCGACGTACAGCGGTATTCCGCCGAGCAAAGGAATTGGTTCTTTGTGAATTTTGCGAGCGTTCGGCCTATCCACAAACCCCAGCGAAATGGCGAGCTTTCGCACGTATGGCACCGACACGTATACAAAGGCGAACGCCGTTATGAAGCACAAGACGTAATACCAAACAGAATGCACAGTCGAATACACCCTTCCTCGGTGACCCCGGGAGTGAGGTAGCTCGTTATATAATTCGGCATTTTGTTTACGCTTTTTGTCTGTTGCGCACTGTCACCATTATAGCAAGACCGCTTTGCCCTTGTTAGTCCGACAAGTCCACAAACTCAGGCGGCATGTTCGTCCGTCTTGTCACGTATTCATGATCTTAGGAATGCCAAACCTGCTACACCATCGAAACGGAGGGAATGACGATGACACAAAATGAACTCATTCTCGCTATTATTGTCGGCATCCCGGTCATTTTTGCGCTGGGCCGCCTCTCGACTCGCGTCACCTGGTTCCATGCGAAGAACGAGGAAAAGTACACTGTCCGGGAATTCATACGCGGTCGCGAATCGTAAGTTCCGGAGAGCTTGGCGTAGAGGCGCCAAGCTCTCCCACAGTGGTTAGTATTCCACTCCGTGCCGTTTCAACTCACTAAGAAATGTGTCCTCGTCCCAAATCTGGAGGTTCGGTTTCTGGCCAGAAGCGATGAGCGACTTCGCTTTTTCCAGCTTGGAACCCGCCTTCTCGCCCGCCACCAAAACGTCCGTCTGCTTGCTGACACTCCCGGTAACTTTGCCGCCGAGTTGTTCAATCCACTCAGACGCCTGCTTCCGATCCATGTACGCCAACGTCCCGGTGAGGACAAACGTCAAACCGGCGAACGGCTGACCGCTCGCTCCTGCACTCTCGGCGGCACGCGGCCCCAGGTACTCGGTGTTTACGCCGAGGCTCTTCAATTCCTCAACAAGTTGCCTCGTGCCCGGATTGCTGAAGTAGGTAACAATGCTCTGGGCCATTTTCGGGCCAATTTCGCGAATGGCCGTCAACTCATCCGCGGTCGCCGCCATGAGCCGGTCCAGATTGCCAAACTCTCTAGCCAGCGTTTTCGCCGCTTTCTCGCCGACCAGGCGGATGCCGAGCCCAAACAAGAGGCGCTCTAGCGAGTTGCTCTTGCTTCTCTCAATCGCATCCAACAAGTTGCTCGCGAGCTTGTCACCCATGCGCTCCAGGGTGAGCAACTGGGGCTTCGTCAAGCGGTACAAGTCCGCTACGGTCTTGACCAGTCCCCTGTCGAGCAGAGCCGCAATCCACTGCTCGCCCAGCCCTTCGATGTTCATAGCGTCGCGCGATACGAAGTGGATGATGCTCTCCCGGATGAGCGCTGGACAGGACGGGTTGACGCAACGCCACGCCACTTC
>CAZYAH010000154.1:0-5432 GCA_964645595.1 uncultured Alicyclobacillaceae bacterium
TGCACGTCTCTAACAGCCAGAGGCACGAAAGAACCGTTATACTGAGCACATTCGAGGATTGCAAGGAGCCCACGAAAACGAACATGTACTTGGCCTTGCCAGTTTTAACGACTTCGGGACCCAGAAATGGAAGGTCCGTACTACGAGCATCGCCAGACAGGTTCGGTGTTTGTTTTACAGTGGTCGATGACCTTTTGTAATGTTCTAAATACTGTTCGTAAAAATGAGACAAATATTTAAGCCTTGGTTCCTCCTGGATGTCTTTAAGGATATTTCTTTCTACTCGTTGCTCAACAAGCGGAGTTGCATAGATGTTGAAGCGAGAATGAATTTCGGCAAGGCTCTGTGCGATCATACCAATCCTCCAAAAAACTGATGGTATTCCAATGACCACAAACTCTCCATACCTTCTAAACAGATTTTTCACATCTGCCTAGTACACTGTGTTCGTAGGTAAGGCGACATCAGGGGTCGCCACCGTCACTGGCGAAGGCGGGGCCAGTGACACTCGTCCTTTGGTTTCTTAGAGAGTCATCCGTTCTTCTTTACGGGTCTGGATGCATGAATGACCACGGGACTCTCCACAGGGATTACGCGACTCTTCCGGCTCGTTGGGATTGTCTCGGTCGCGGCGCGCTTTGCGTCTTTTGCGCCGCTTTCTCAACCACTCTTCCACTGGGTCAGGAATGAGGAATTCGAGAATAGCTACAACGATTTCAAAAATCCAGTCCATCATCTTGCCTCCTTGCGACCTGCCCGTGCGGATCTTCTGCTCAGTGGAATTCTTTTGACATCAGTGCAATCCGGAACGGCTTGAGCTCCACATCCATGATGCCCTTCTTAATCGCGGGATCTTCAGCTGTGATTTTCTTAGCATGTTCAATCGACTCCGCGCGGAACACGGCAATTCCGAACGAGGCATCCTCACAGCGCCCCACGAGCACCATGACCCCTTGTTCCGTTAAGTCCTGCAAGTAATGAAAGTGCTGGGCGATGACTTCTTGTTCTTCCGCCGTTATCGTTTCGAGAAAATTAGAGCGTTTCGGGCGAATTACATAGATAAACTCCTGGATAAACTCCTGCGTCAAGGGAACTCTCCTTTTTGCAAGTGTTCATACGGTTCATACATACCGAGCTGTCGTCTGGGCATACTAAGGCTGATCACAACAGGGAGGGAATTTGCCCATATGAAATCGAGATGGACTGTCTTAATGACCAGCCTGGCAGTGGTTGCTGCGAGCGTCTTCCCAGCCGAAGCGGCGCCGAGGAGTATCACAGTATCCATAACGGATTCTGGCTTTGTCCCGAGCAATGTGGTCGCATTGATCAACCAGCCGGTTGAAATTCAGGTTGTTAACAAGGGACACAAAGTGCACCAGTTTTCCATCCCGTACTACCGGATTTTCTCCCGCAATCTCGAGCCTGGTGGCACATCGACGATAGGTTTCTCACCTTGGACGGCAGGCAGATTCGAGATGATTTCGGATCCTTCCGGAGCGGATCGGCCCGAATTTATCGGTACATTCATCGTGACGGACCACAAGTAAGCTGGCGCAGGTTCGGCCACCCGAAGGCCACCTCCGGGCAATTTTGCCCTCCAATTTCGATGGTGCCGTTTGCGACGAGCTCGCCGCCCATCCGCTGGTAAAATCGACACGCTCGTTCGTTTGCCTCCAGCGCCCAGACAATCATGGAGTAAATGCCTGCATGGACGAGCTCAGTCGCTACCGCTTGAAACAATGCGCGTCCAATTCCGCGCCCTTGATGCTCCTGCAACAGGTAGAGGGCGTACAATTCGCCCGTGAATTCAGCGGGACCGCTGCGAGCGCGCCCTCCGGTCGCGTACCCCACGATGCCATCTGCGGGATCAACTGCCACATACATGAACGGTTGTCGATCCCGGTTGGCAAGCAAGCGCTGAAACCTCTCTTCCGCGGCTTCATACGAGAGTCCCTCGAGGAAATGCGCGGGCACGATGTCGCGGTAGGTAGAACGCCAACTGTCGACGTGAACCTTCGCGACTGCGGACAATTCTTCTGGCAGTGCGCGCCGAATCTGCATCAGTGAACCACTCCGTCCCAGACATCGCACCGTTCCAAGTACGGTGTCGTCGTTGCAACGATTGTATCACGACAGAACCAGAAAATTATTACCCCATTGCTCGTTCCATCCATCTCTACCAACATAAATGGCTAGTGTGATAGAATGTCGGCAAGTGTCGAAATCGTGAAAACTGTGAAAAGAGCAGTGGGGGGCAAGTCAGAGATGAGGCTTAGGCTGAACATACCAAGGCCACAACTGTCTAAACAAGGGTTCAAGCTGACAATTCGGGTAAAGTTCCTTGCGGCATTTATTTTCATATTACTATTGATGACGTTTAGCGGTATCTCATCGATTGTGGCATTCCACGGCATCAAGGCTACGAGCGACAAAATGGTTGACGACGCGATTCCCATCCTCTCAGCGTCCAACTCCATGATGATGGATTTGGTGAACGAAGAGACGGGAGTGCGCGGTTATGTCATTACTCAGGACAAAAAATATTTGGAACCGTATACGCAAGGGCAAAAGCAACTTGAACAGGATTTAGCGACGATTCGAAAGTATGAGGCCAATTATCCAGAGCTCAAGAAACTTGTTGAAGACGACGCAGTCGCTGACATCAGTCTGATTCAGTCCTTCTTCCAGTCAACCATTCTCTTTGTGCAGACCGGCCAATTGGATGAAGCGCGTCAGAATATGGACAAGGGCAAGGAGTCCATGGACGCGTTCCGCAAGGTGTATGCCCAAATCCAGGATCTGCAAGCGAAAATGATCAACGATTCGAAGGCAAACATCGACGGCGCGGTGATGCGTTCCGACGTCATTATTGTCGTGATATCGCTGGTCTCATTGGCCGTGTGTGTCACTCTCCTCGGCTACCTGGGCCGCACCGTTATCAGACCAATCCGCATGGTTGCCAGTGAGTTAAAGGAGATTGCGGAAGGGGAAGGCGATCTCACACGCCAACTCCGCGTCCTGTCCAAAGACGAAGTGGGCGAACTTGCAATCCACTTCAATCGTATGGTGGAAAATCTGCGGAACATCATTCGCCAGGTCGGAGTAGGGGCAGAGCAAGTGGCCGCCTCTTCGGAAGAGTTGACTGCGAGCGCCGAGCAGACCAGCCGGTCCACGGAACACATTGCGGAAACCATGCAGGAAGTTGCCGCCGGGGCAGAACGGCAAGCGCGCAGTGTGTCGGAAAGCTCCAGCTTTATTCACGAAATGTCGCAAGAAATGCAGCGGATTACGGAAAACACCGAGCGCGTTTCGGAATCCGCTTCGAGAGCTTCCGAGGTGGCGGCGGCAGGAAAATCTGCTATCAACACGGTTGTTCAGCAAATGCAGTCCATCAACCGTGAGATTGAGCAGTTGGCGGAAACCATCCGCGTGCTTGGAGAGCGTTCCAAACAGATTGGCGACATCGTGTCGGTGATCCGGGGAATTGCCGAACAGACCAACTTGCTGGCGTTGAACGCTGCGATTGAAGCAGCGCGCGCCGGTGAGCATGGTCGAGGGTTCGCGGTGGTTGCAGACGAAGTCCGCAAGCTCGCTGAAGAATCGTCAGCTTCGGCCCGGAAGATTGCGGATCTGGTCAAGAATATGCAAACGCAGACGCAGGCTGTCGTCTCGACCATGGGCGACGCCACGGCGGAAGTGCAGAAGGGCGTCAGCACGGTGTCTGAGGCGGGAGCCTCGTTTGAGCAGATTCAAGTGGCCATCGGCGACGTGAACAAGCAGGTTCAGGATGTCCTGGTGGCGGCACAGCGAATTTCGAAGGGCTCGAGTCGAGTCGTCAAGGCGATTGAAATGATTGACGAGATTGCTGTATCCACGGCAGGACAGACGCAAAACGTTGCGGCGGCTGCGGAGGAACAGTTGGCGTCCATGGAAGAGATCACTTCTTCCGCCGCGAGTTTGTCGACAATGGCGGAAGAGTTACAAGCCCTCGTGTCCAAGTTCAAAGTCTGAGTGTCGGTTCAAATTGGGGGCTAGCCCATCGGATCGCACTTTGTACAAGCGACTTCCCGTGTCCGGTTGAGTAAGCGGACACGGGAAGTTTTTTGTCATTGAAGTGACGTCGAAGTGGCGGCGACGGAGGTGAGCGCAAACTCACCGCCCTTCCTGTTGCAGGTTCTGTGTCTGATGAGGAGTTGGCTTTCGCGACGCTACTTTCGAACTGTGGCCGGCTTGCGAACTGGAGTGGGATGAGTTGGTCTTCGGATAGCTAAACGTCTTGCTGTCGCCCATCACAACACCTCCTTTATCCTTAGGCTGTTAAGCAGTGTCTGCGGCTTTGTGCAGGTTCATACGATGCATAAAGCCAACAACTGTCTGTCATGGTCGCGTCTCGCGCGGAGAACACTACCGCCTGAGGGAGGTGCAGATGGACATGGCCTTGATTCCTTACAACCCGTTCGAACTCTTGCGCAGGGACTTTCCTTCGCTACCAGGCGTGTCCGACTGGATGGACGACGCGTGGTTCGGTACCCATTTTGGCAACCCGGGCCGCGTGCGCGTGGATGTGCGGGAAAACCCCAAGGAAGTCATCGTTTCCGCGGAGATACCAGGGCTTGAAAAGAAGGAAGACGTTCAGATCAGCGTACACGACACACATCTTCACTTAAGCGGAAAAATCGAGCGCGCGACGGAGCAACAGGACGAAAATTTCCACCGGACCGAACGGTTCTATGGCCGGTTTGAACGCACCGTTTCGCTCCCTTGTCCGGTGGTTGAGACCGGGGCAAAGGCGACGTACCGGAATGGTGTTCTGGAAGTCCGCCTGCCAAAGGCGGAACACAGACAGGGCAAGCAGATTGACGTCGAGTTCCACTGATGGGTTGTATCCCGAGACGGGGGCCTGGGAAGGGTGAGGCGGGCGGTCTCCTTTGTAATGGGGACCGCTTGTTTGTTTCCTAAGAGAAGAAGCGGATTTCGATGAAACCAAGGCCTTGTGACAAGCGGTTGCAGACTCAATTCGTTGAAAAATTAGGACTTCAAAAAAACAGTTGCATTGGAGTGGACGCCTAAGTATAATAGTCAATGTCGCCGCAAGGGCGGCAGCGAAAAACAGTGAGTGCAAACGATGCGTGCCCGTAGCTCAGTTGGATAGAGTGCTTGACTACGAATCAAGAGGTCGGGAGTTCGAATCTCTCCGGGCACGCCAGTGCCGAAGTGGCGGAATTGGCAGACGCACACGACTCAAAATCGTGCGGGAAACCGTGCCGGTTCGAGTCCGGCCTTCGGCACCAACAGTGTGGGGCTATAGCTCAGTTGGGAGAGCGCTAGAATCGCACTCTAGAGGCCGGCGGTTCGAATCCGCCTAGCTCCACCAACGTTCCTCGATAGCTCAGCGGTAGAGCATCCGGCTGTTAACCGGAGGGTCGCAGGTT
>CAZYAH010000155.1:0-5393 GCA_964645595.1 uncultured Alicyclobacillaceae bacterium
CCTGCGGGCTCATCGCCTTCACCGTGCCGTAGGTGCCGACCGGCATGAACGCCGGCGTATCCACGACGCCGTGCGGCAGCGTCAGCTTTCCGCGCCGCGCCGCGCCGTCAGTCGCCGTGATCGAAAACTGCATCAGTGATTAACCGCAGACAAACGCGGATGAACGCGGATAAAAACCTAAAATTAGACGCTAAGAGCGCCAAGGAAAGCAAATCAGGAGAAGTGCCGCCGTCTCATGAGTAATCATGATTGAAATGATCGACAAATCCGCCAAGCTCCTGGATTAGAACTGCGTCGCCATCCTTCGGCATTGGTCCAAACCGAATCCTTATGGGTCGTCCCGTATCGAACTGATCGTGCGCCGAAAACAAAAGGTCGACCGCTTTACCATCGCCTGGGACTTGCAAGTCGTCATTCTTCCAATCTGAATGATAATAGTCGATTAACAATGCTTCTTCGTTTGGTAGCGGCAAGTAACAAATAACGCCACGTAATCCGGTAGCGCTAAAACTTTCACGTACTGTTGTTTCTGACTCTGCCGTAAAACCAAGTTCGATATATGTCGCATTCCCGGGAGGAGCCGCGTCAATCCATGTAATCTCCCCTCTTTCCTTCGCCTTCGGTCGAGACAAATAATCTGTTGGAAAAGCAATCCATGCGATTCGCGCTACTCTTCCACTACCAGCCGGCGGCGTTACATTTCGCCGCCATTTAAACATAGCGCGATCATTCATTGTTTTGGGAGTACCATGCTCGTTTGTAAAAGCACTACGGCAGAGTCCGGATCTATGAAAACTATACTTCTCAATGCGAGCCATGAATCGTGTTGCAAGGTAAACATCGCCGTGACGAGTCACCCACGTTCTCCACGCGCTTGACACGAATCCATTTGGCGCCCTGATTCCGAATCTCAGATCAAGCAAATTCTTAGACATCGTTAGGATTAAACAATAGCTTGCTTCTGTGCATCGGAAAGAGCTTTTTCCGCTGATTTCTTTGCTCTCTCGTGCTCTTCCAAGAGCGGAATGATTGCTTCGAATAGTGCGATGCCAAGTTCTTTGGCGTTGCCGGAGAGCGATTTGATCCTGCTGGTTATCCAAGCGCGTGTAGGGGGATGTACGAGGGCGGCTATGATCAACGCTAGGCCCACCGCCCAAATCCATGGAGGAATCCTTCGAACGTGTGGGATAAGCGACTGCAAGAACTTTCCCGCCGCACTTAGGAGCGCAGCGGAAAAAGTAATGGTCCCTGCACCGCCAGCTTTCAGCGTATATTCAATAGCGGCCTCACGAGAATACGCGCAAAGCTTTGCCACAAGTGTAACGCTAGCAATTCGCCCTCCCATTTGGGCGATGTCGGGATCGTTGGACAAGATCAACGCCTCAAGTTTTGCTTGTAGCTTCAGATATGGAACATCTTTCGGGTCTTGATACCCCTCCTCAGGCCCTCCCACATCGATAAAGGAAATTAGGGCCCTATAAGTTGCCCAATGTGCTTCGAGCTCCTCGATTGGTATGTTTTCCTCTAATGAGAGCGAAGCAATATGTCTCTTTACCTCATCTTCCAAAAAGGTCGGAGCAAAAACCTTAACCGTTTCGGCTTGAATTACTTCGAGAAGCTGCGGCCTGGCTTCGGGATTTCGTCGCTTCAGTGCCAGCCACCGAAGATCAGCGATTACGACATTCGCATCGACTATGAGATTTATTTGAAAGATTTGGCCAAGCTGTGCGAATAAGCCGCCCTCCTCAAACATGGGGCGCAATTGGGAAAGGGAATCCGATCTTGCGATCGGTTTGGAGGCTTGATTCACTGCTAGAAAAGTTGCTTCTGCTCGGTCTTCTTGCCTTCGGCCTTAGCATGCCTGAAGGTTTGAGCGCCGTAGGCCATGTCGGGATATTGGGAGCGCTCCTTGCCTGACAGCAAACCTTCTATGGTTAACAGTTGAAGCTTCGAGAAGGCACCATGATGCGGTGATTCGTACATACCAGCAGCAGCGGCTTCCTTCACCATTTCCTTGGTCGGCGGCGTAAGCGTGACGAACAGGCCGACTGCCGCCTTCTCGCGTTGCACGACACCTTTCAGGTCGCGTACCATCGCTGCGCCTACGTGTTCGCCACCCTTCACTGAAACCACGATCTTCTCGGTCTTGCCCTTGGCCACCTCGGGGAAAACCAATCCATCAATTCCTTTGTCCGAACCTTTGACACCCCCTTTGTAAGGCTGCGCACCGACGAGTGTGCATGCCCATAACTGAAATTGGTGCTTGTCGCGTTCCGCCAGATCACGCGCGGCATCAATATCGCGCGGCACGCCGATGATCTCAAATGCGTTCGGCCCGACCTGCGCGGCCTTCTTCGACTTCGGCACAACGGCTTCAAGATAAGGAAACGCCTTCTTCATGCGCTTTTCGATCAGCGACACCGCGAGGTGCGTGATGTCAATGCCGATCCATTTACGATTGAGTTTTTGCGCCGCGTGTACAGCGGTACCGCATCCGCAGAACGGATCAAGAACCAAGTCTCCGTCATTGGAGGAAGCTTGGATGATCCGTTCAAGCAAGACTAACGGTTTCTGGGTCGGGAAACCCAGACGCTCTTCAGACAAGTTGTGCATTGGCCGTATGTCGGAGAACACATCCTGCAGCGGGACACCAGGAAGTTCTTCTGGATACTGTTTTAGTCGCGGCATGCCCTCAGTCTTTTTTGGCCAATGAATCCTCCCAGCTTTATCGAGCCGATCGAGCTCATCAGGACGGTAGGCCCAATGCCTACCTTTGGCAGTTATATCAATTCCGTGCCATGGCCTGCCCGTTTCTCCATGTCTTATCCCCGCCCCTGTAAGGTCAGTTCGCTTCCAACGGCGCCCATCCGGATCCTCCTGATCAAAAAATGTTTCAAGATACTCTGCATCGTGTGGCTTATACTGTGCATTCCATGTGTAATCATTGCCCTTCGCGTAAAAGAGCAACACGTCATGAACCGGACCATATCTCTTCGCACTACTGTGTGCGCTCGTTCGCTTCCAAATCACTTCGTTTAAGAACCGTTCTGGCCCAAACACCCCATCAAGGACCACCTTGAGATAGTGGCTCGCCGTTGGATCGCAATGCAGGTAGATACTTCCGGTCGGTTTGAGGACGCGGTGTATCTCAAGCAGGCGGTTCGCCATCATCGTGAGATACGCCATCATGTCGTTCTCGCCGAGGAAAGCCCGCAGCGCCTGCATCATCTGCGCGACGTCAGTGTTAGGTTGTTTTTGCAACTCGTGAAACTCGCGCTCGGCTTGTGGCCCCCAATGCCAGGTGTCCTCGAACGCAGTGATCTGCGCGTCTGACTCGTGGCCCTTGGGCGTCTTGAACAGCAGGTTGTAGGCGCGGTTTGAATTGAACGGCGGATCAAGGTAGATCAGGTCCACCGACTCGTCGTGGATTTCCTCCCGGAGCACCCCCAGGTTGTCGCCGTAGTAGAGCCGGTTGTTCATCCGATCTCCTCCTCCACCCAAAGCACGTGCGGACCGAGGCTCGATGCGCGAATCGCATCAAAAAAAGACCGGTCGGCGGTCACTAGCCTTGCATCCTGGACGAGCGCGAGCGCAAGGTACAAACTGTCGTAAAAAGTCTGCTTATGTGCCGTGCAAAGACGTAGTGTTGCTTCGAGCAAGGGTGAGATGGGATGGATATCCAACTTCAACCCGCGCGCCAGGGTGAAAATCTTATCCGACACACCCTCCCCGATTTCCCCTTTGCGCACGCGTTTCAGCAACGCGCTTCCTAACTCGGCGTAAATCAGCTCGGGGGCGATCAGGTCATGGCCCTGGCGCAACAAAGCGCAAGCGACCCCGCTATGGGCCTCCGGGAGAAACCATTTGACAGCCACCGACGCGTCAACGACGAGTCGGCTCAACGGTTCCTGTCCTCTCGGATTAAGTCAGCGCTATTGCCCTTGATCTTGCCCTTGAGGCTGTTGCGCAGGGCGTCAATTTTTTTCAGCAGAGCGGGATTGACCCTGTTCCCGTGCGCTGCCTGGGTAACGATCGCTTTCAGTTCGCCCTGCAACGAGCGGTTATGGCGCGCGGCCCTGTCCTTCAACGACTCAATGACATCCTCGTCCAAATCTCGAATTAGCACTTGCCTCATGTTTTCACTCCCGAACAAACACAGTTTTCACAATAACGCAGCAGCATTCATTGAGCGCCCCAGCTCTCCCGCTCGGCACGGATGTAGCTGTCAATGTCCTCCTTGGACAGGTTTCCGGCGGAGGGGCGCCTGAGCCAGTTCCAGACGCTACCGGTCGGCGCATTTTTCCCGCGACCCGTCCGCGCGCGTCTGATCACCCGCTTGCCTTCCGCCTTCGCGGTCGTCGCGGCCTGCAAAAGGATGAAATGCAACTCCCGTTGCAGCGAGCGGTGGTTCTCCGCAGCCCGCTTCTTGAGCTTCCTCAACGTCTCGTCGTCCAGGTCTCGAATCAATACTTGTGGCATCGTTGCACCCTCGCCAGTTCATTGCTATCAGAATGATAGCATTGCCCGCCGTGTCTTGCCAGCCCCGACGCGCTTCGAATCAATCGGCTGGGTGGAGCGACCCAAGGTGTGTCACGGGGCGTCGCTCTCGAAGGGCTCACGCCAACCGGGGGGCTTTCCGGTCCAGGCGTGTAAAGAGTGAGGGAGTCGATCCTCCGGTATGCCTCGCAAACGAAATATTTCAGACAGTAGATCTTCGGAAGCCTGGAGTGCGCGTTTGGCATCGGCGTCACTAAGACCATCGTATGCTGAAGTGTCCGCCAGACCATGAATTACTATACCGGGCACTTTTAGAGTTTGGTGCGAGCTAGTGAAGTGCATCAGCTTGTTCCTTAACCGCCTTAAATCGGCGAATGCCTTGCCCGGTCCCTTGTCTTCGGAAATCGGCTTTCCAAGTATTTCCCGCGGCCACTTTCGAAGTTTGCTGGCGAGCGGCGTTCCCTTATCGAGATCAGCGAGAAGGAGGGTCTTATGCCGCGCGTACGGCTCTTCCTCCACCAGCACGCGGAAATAGACATTAAGGAAAGTTTCTACGGCTGTAACAGAGAGGAAAATGCAAACCGCAATTTCCTGCTTTTTCTTACTGTCGTTGTCCGATTCCGCGTTCGCCCGATAGACCGCACGTCTGAGCGCCCAAAAGTAGTTACAAACCATAGTATTCGGAGACGAGAAAGTAGTGTCGGCGTCCATCGGCGTCCATCGGTGGTTAAATAATCTCAGGTTTTCTTGGCGTCCTTGGCGTCTTGGCGGCTAAGTTTCCGCTCTTTCGATCAGCATGGCATCGCCGTAGCTGTAGAAGCGATAGCGTTGCTCGACCGCGTGGCGGTACGCGCGGCGCATATTATCCATGCCGCCGAACGCGGAAACCAGCATGA
>CAZYAH010000156.1:0-5363 GCA_964645595.1 uncultured Alicyclobacillaceae bacterium
TATCTGGCGCAAGGTCAAAGGTTTCAACTGAGATACGCCACCGTCGAGAAAGTTTCGCTGCACCTCTGCCAGCGCTTCTGCCACGCGATACAGTGTCAGGCGCCGCTGTTCCAGGCAGCGGGCCACCCACTCGGCCGCTTGCAACTTCTTTACAAGGTAACTCGCCGTCTCGGCGTCCGCGCGTTCCAGCCATTCGCGGTACTCCGAGCGAATGTACAGCCGCGGGACAGCCTGCTCATTTGTCAAAACCACGTAGTCACCGCCGATCTTGCGCACGACGACGTCAGGCATCACCAGCGGCGAGTAACCGTGTGCCAACTGAAGTCCGGGTCGGGGGTTCAACCGTTTCAAATGATGCACTGCCCGCTGCACCGACTCCACGCTGGTTTTGCACAACTTCGCAATCTTGTTCAACTTTCCGGCGGCCACCTCGGCCAGGTGACGATCGATGATCTGTCCGGTCAGCGCCCGGTCTTCCAGTGGAACAACGTCGATTTGCAACAAGAGACATTCCTTCAGGTCTCGGGCGCCAATTCCCTTCGGATCGCACTGCTGCACAAACCCAAGCGCCGTCTCGACCTGCGCGACCGAGGTCCCGAGCAACCGCGCAACGTCCGCAACGGGCTCAGCCAAGTAACCGTTTTCATCGAGGCAACCAACGAGGTACAGAGCGACGCGCAACACGTCGGGAGACAGGCGCATGCAGCGCAACTGGCTGGCCAGTTCGTCATACATTGGGCGCTCTGCAGCAGTCATCTGTTCCAGCGCATCCTGGCGGCTCGCTCCGCTCGCCCCTGTGTAAGAAGTAGTAGCGCGATTTTGCCACGGCAGCGATTCGGCAAACTTCGGCAACTCGATGTCGACGACTGGGTTGTCTGCCAGAGCGTTCAGCACGTAGTCCACCAGTTCCGTCCCGGAGTACTGCAACAGCTCGATGGCCTGTTTCATCTGCGGAGTCATCAGCAACTTCTGAGACTGTTCCTGTTGGAGCACATATCCGAGTTGCATGGCGGAGGACCTCTTTTTCGCAAATTTGAGGAACCAAAGGATTCATATTCTTCGGAATTGGCACGATTCCTGCATGCGTCCCTCTACTCCATAGATATGCGCCGCCTGTGCGGAACTTGCTGACGGGTGGCGTCTTTGGCCGATTGGTGAGCAATCGCCAAGTCAAAGAATACACATGGAGTAAACGAAAACCTGCAGTGCGGGACGGGCGTCGGAACGGCGGCCGGTGCGACGGCCACACGCGGACGACGCACACATTGGAGGGAAGCTCATGCAAATCGGTGTCATCGGCACAGGAAACATCGGGGCAATGTTAGCGCGCGGTCTTGCAGTCAACCCGGATACCAAAGTATATGTGTTCAACCGCACACCAAGGAAGGCTTCTGCCCTGGCCGAGGCCAATCCCGACATCACGGTGCTGACCAGCGCTCGGGACGTGGCAAAAGCCAGCGATGTTCTGTTCATCTGTACCAAGCCCTGCGACAGCACGGCCGTTTTACAAGAAGTCAGCTCATGTCTGGGGGAGACACAGCTGCTGGTCGGGACCATCAGTTCGTGGCGTCTCGAGGAGGTTGAATCGCTCACGCAGGCCGGCGTCGCGAAAGTCATCCCCAGCATTGTTCAACGTCAGCGCAGCGGGATCATGCTCGTTGAGTTCGGTCCATCCCTGCCAGAGTCTCAACAACGCCAGCTTGAGGCGCTATTGTCAACCATGTCTACACCGTTCGTCGTCACAGAAGACCAACTGCGCGTTGCGAGCGACCTGGCCAGTTGCGGGCCGGCCTTCTTGGCCTATCTGTTGAGACAGTGGGCGGAAACGGCGGCGCGGACCGGAAAACTCAGTTACGCTGAGGCAGAACACCTGTTGCAGACGACATTGCTGGGAATGGCTGCGCTGTTGCAAGACGGCATGACGCTCAGCGACATCATCGACAGAGTCGCTGTGCCAGGCGGCGTGACGGAGGCCGGTATCAACAGCCTGGAGACGACCGGTACACACGTGTTTGAACGGTTGCACGACGCCACTGCAAACCACGCTCACGGCAGTGCCATCGCCAACGTAACCAGACCCTGAGCTGAGCGAATCAAGCGAGTGGACACCCCTTGACTATCCTTTTTGGCGCAAAGGTGAATCCACTCGCTCACAGGGGTTACGAGTACCGCAATTGCACGAGGCCGGCCGTGAAGAAGATGACGGCAAAGCCCGCGAGGATGGTCAGCGGCCACATCAGCGCGGAAAACGTGGGCATGCCTGCGACGATGACGCGAAACGCCTCCATCGTCCAGTTTTGGGGGACGAGCCAGGCGACGTGTTGCATCCAGATTGGTTCCACGTCAATCGGCCAGTACGCTCCACCGAGCATCGAAGTTGCCACGGCCACAAAGCTCCCCATCGCCATGTGCTGTTCCGCGGTGTTGACGAGACCCGCGGTGCACAAAGCTATGCCACAGGCAGCCAGAATGTACAGGGAAACCGTAAGGGCCATCCAGCCGTTCATCGGGATCGGAATCTGAAACAACCATTTCCCCGACAGGTACACAATGGCGTATTGGATCCAGCCGACGAGAAAGAGCCCTAAAACGTATCCGCCCATCACGCTCCATTTCGCGGCCGGGCTGGCTTTCAGTCGCGCCCAGGTACCCGAGCGCTTCTCTTGCAGGATGCTGCCGGTGACAGCAAAGACGGTCAGCATGATGAACATCGTGGAAAATCCGATGACTGCCTGTTGCCCGGAAGACAGCGCCTGCCGCACATCCCCGTTGTTCACCATCGTCTTGTGAACGGCAATCGGGAAAGCCAGTTGCGAACTCTTGCTCGCTCCGTCCAAAAACGCGCTCACCTTTGTGTCCGCAGCGCCTGAAGTAGAAGAATGTTTTTGCAGTGCAATCTGACCGGTCACCTGCCAAGACTGGGCGATGTCCTCGATTTCCTGCTCAGCGGTCAAGAGAGTCTCTTCACTTCCTCCCTGGGTTGCCGCAGGCAGGATAGTAAGGTGCGGCGCCTGGTTGGCGAGCACTTGATTTTGAAATCCGCTTGGAAGCTGCAACACCATGATGGCCGACTGATTGCGCAGGGACTGCAGCGCGTCATCCCGGCTCACCTGCATAATTTTCAGATCCGGCTGCCGCTCCAGCTCGTGAATCAAGGATTGCGAGAGTTGCGAGTGGTCGAGGTCCACGACGGCCACCGGAACTCGCTCATGGCTGCTCAGGTTGGGCAGGACGCCGAACATGAAGGTGAAGACGATGGGCAGGACCACCATCCAGAGCACCGAACCCTTGCGCTTGACGATGCTCAGCACATACCGTTTGGCAATTTCAAGTACAACTCTCATCGGAGATCCTCCTTACTCGGTCCGGCCGTAGCGGGTGTTTGCAATGAGGCCAAGCAGGACGCCAATCGCCACGAGGCATGTCATCGGCCACAAGAGATTCGCCAGAGAGGTGCCTGTGATGCTGTCCAGCAGGCCGTTTAGCGCAAGCCCGTTGGGCAGACATCTCCCCACGACGCGAATCGCATCCGGAGCACCGTACAGCGGATAAATACTGCCGCCGAGAACCGCCATCACCTGAGCTCCGACGTTGCCAAGCCCATCCATCAGCTGCCGATTCCGAACCAAAACGCCGAGCAGAACACTCACCCCCGCCAGCGCAATGGCGTAACTGAGGGTAACGAGCAGCATCTGCCACCACGGGCCGAGGGAAATGCCGAGCAGAAACCGGGAAGCGACCAACAACAGCGTACCTTGCAAGCACAGAACCACCGCTGTCGTGAGCCAGTGGCCCAGACACAGCGCCTGGCGAGATGCGGGTGATGCGAGTAGACGGCGGTACCGGTCGCTGTCTCGCTCCTCCACCATCTGCTCCGATCGCCCCACGGCACTCATCAGAAGAAACATCACCATCATGCCGACCGCGTAGTACGAGCCAGCTGTGACCGGGTGCATGCCGGTCGGCTGCACGTCAAACTGCAACATGGGGATGGTGCCGGCCGAGTTCCCCAGCTGTTTCGCCGCGTATAACTGTATTCCCGCCTGCTTCGCGTACGCGTCGACGAACGCAGCGACCGCCGTCTGCTTGGTGCTGTTGTTCAGGGACGCTTCAACCTCCACCGACACCGTCTTACCAGCCAGAACCTGTTCGGAAAGGTTCGCGGGAATGTGCACAAATACATCGCTCGATCCGCTGCTTAACCGTTCACGCCCCTCGCCTGCGCTGTGTACCACGTCGAGCGCAAACTGGCTGGACTCGCTCGCCAACAGCTGCTGCAGGCCGCGTCCCACTTGACCGGTGTCGGCGTTGTAGACGGCGACGTGAAAACGGGGAATTCCCTTGCCGCCGAACACGCCTTGCAGCGCGAAGCTCAAGATGGAGATCAACACCACAGGCATCAGAACCATCATCAGCAGAGCGCGGCGGTCTCTGGCAATCCGCAACAAGTTCGCCCGAATCATCTGCCATGCAATGCGCATCGTCACGCGGAAACACCTTCCCCCGAGTCGCGCAGTTGCCGTCCGGTGAGGTGGAGGAACGCCGTTTCCAAATTTGGCTCCTGAATCTGGATGCGGACCGGCTGGAGTCCGTATTTCCCGAGGCTCGCCACGGCCCGGCTGACTCCCTGCCCCGCGTCGGTGCACTGGAATACCACCGTCGACTCCGTGCTCTGTACCGTCTTAAACGCCATGTCCTTGCGCAAGTCCTCCACGACCAGCGCGGGATCCCCGCTGACTTGCATGGTGACCGTCGTCAACGAACCCGCCAGTTGCCGAACGTCGTCCAAGTCCCCGTAGGCAATCATCTGGCCGTGGTCCATAATCGCCAGACGAGTGCAGAGGTACTGCACCTCTTCCATGTAGTGGCTGGTGTAGATGACCGTCATTCCTTCGCGGTTGAGGCGCTTTACCGTCTCCAGAATGTGGTTGCGAGACTGCGGGTCAATTCCAACCGTCGGTTCGTCCATGATGAGCAGCTCAGGTCGGTGAATCATCCCGACCGCAATGTTCAGGCGCCGCTTCATGCCGCCGGAGAACTTGCTCACCACTTGCCGGGCGTGGTCCTTCAATCCCGCGACATCGAGGCACCATTCCACGTTGTCCTTCAACCGGGCGCCGGTCACGCCGTAAATGGTCCCCCAGAATTCGAGATTCTCCCGCGCAGTCAGCTCTTCGTACAGGGCGATGCTTTGGGGCACCAGGCCAATCCGTTGCTTGACGAAGCGCGAATTCTTGCTGAGCGCGTGGCCGTGCAGCAGCACCTCGCCGTCATCTGCCGACAACAGGCCTGAGATCAGCGAGATGGTGGTGGACTTGCCCGCGCCATTCGGTCCCAGCAAGCCGAACGCGTCTCCCTGATGG
>CAZYAH010000157.1:0-5334 GCA_964645595.1 uncultured Alicyclobacillaceae bacterium
TGATCATGGTCGACAAGAACGCCAGCATGTATTTGGGGTCGCCGCGCATGGCCGAGATGGTGATTGGCGAGAAAGTGACGCTGGAGGAAATGGGTGGAGCCCGGATGCACTGCTCTGTCAGCGGCTGCGGCGACGTTCTCGCGGCGGATGAGGAAGAAGCGATACTGTCCGCCCGGCAATACTTGAGTTACATGCCGGCGAACTACAAGGAAAGGCCAGTTGTGGGATCCGGTACAGAACCTGCGCCGTTCGACAAGCCAATTTCACAGATTGTTCCGGAAAACCAGAATACGCCGTTCAACATGTACGACCTCATCTTCCGCGTGATTGACGAGGGCAGTTGGTACGAGGTCAAGAAGCTGTTTGCGCCCGAAATCATCACCGGCTTTGGCCGCATCGCAGGAAGAGCGGTTGGGATTATTGCCAATCAGCCGCGGGTCAAGGGCGGCGTGCTGTTTGTCGACTCTGCCGACAAGGCGGCGCGGTTCATCACACTCTGTGACGCCTTTCAGATCCCCCTCCTATTTCTGGCCGATGTCCCCGGCTTCATGATCGGGACAAAGGTAGAGCGCGCCGGCATCATCCGCCACGGGGCAAAGCTGATTGCGGCAGTGTCGGAGGCGACCGTTCCGAAGATCAGCGTCGTGGTCCGGAAGGCGTACGGCGCGGGGCTTTACGCGATGGCCGGACCAGCGTTTGAACCGGACTGTTGCCTTGCGTTCCCAAACGCGCAAATCGCCGTGATGGGACCGGAGGCAGCGGTCAATGCAGTGTACAGCAACAAGATTGCCGAGTTGCCGGAAGCCGAGCGGCAGGCGTTTGTGGAGCAAAAGCGGGAAGAGTACCGTCGGGATATCGACATCTACCGCCTGGCCTCGGAACTGATTGTGGATGGAATCGTGGATCCAGACCAATTGCGCGCAGAACTGATCAACCGCTATGCCATGTACGAGAGCAAGCAAGTGTCGTTTGGTCAAAGAAAACACCCTGTCTATCCGGTATAATGAAATACGGCAGATGGTCTGTCCGGTCTGGCGCATAGAGACAAAGGCGTGCCCGAGCAGGGGGCTTGACCCCTAGTTCGGGCAACCTCGTAAAGGGAGTGGAAGTGAATGCCAGGGTTGTTTGATCAGATTACGCTGCGAGGAGAGACGTTCAAGAACCGGGTCATGGTTTCACCGATGTGCCAGTATCAGGCCGACCAGGACGGGTTTGTGACCAATTGGCACAAGGTACACTACGGATCTTTGGCGCTCGGTGGACCAGGACTGGTGATGGTTGAGGCGACGGCGGTGGAACCGCGCGGACGAATCAGCGACCATGATCTCGGCCTCTGGGACGACCGCCACGTGGACGGCTTGCGGGAGATTGTGGAGTTTGCCCATCAGTGGGGCGCGAAAATCGGGATTCAGCTCGCGCACGCAGGGCGCAAAGCCGACCTCGACTGCGAAATTGTGGCGCCTTCTGCCATCCGTTTCAGCGACCGCTACCAGGTTCCGCGCGAGCTTAAGGTTGAAGAACTGGACGACATTGTGGTAAAGTTTCGCGAAGCTGCAGAACGCGCAGTGCGCGCGGGATTTGACGTCGTGGAGATTCACGCGGCACACGGGTATCTGTTGCACCAATTCCTGTCGCCGGTGAGCAATCAGCGCTCCGACAACTTTGGAGGTACGCGCGAAAACCGACTGCGGTTTCCGCTCAAGGTCGTCCAGGCGGTGCGACGGTCGGTGCCAGAATCCATGCCGGTCTTCATTCGCGTGAGTGGCTCGGAGTACGCGGAGAACGGGTACACCATGGACGACATGGTATTTTATTGTCAGGCGTTCCGCGCCGCGGGAGTTGACTTGATTGACGTCAGTTCCGGCGGGAACCTTCCGATACGTCCGCCCAAAGAGTACGCCGGCTACCAGGTTCCGTTCGCAGAGGCCATCCGGCGCGGCGCCGGGGCGCCTGTGGCTGCCGTTGGCATGCTGGAAGATCCCGTGTTGGCGGATTCCGTCATCCAGGAAGAGCGCGCGGACATGGTTGCCATCGCTCGCGGATTTTTGCGAGACAAGCACTGGGCTTTGAACGCAGCCAGGCAGTTACAGCAACCGGTGGAAGCGCCGAAGCCGTATGTGCGGGCGTATCTCTGATACTGTCGGGAAATGGGGAAATCGCTATGGAATGGACGCTGCGCACAGAGTCGAGCGGCAATGCGCTGACCGACGTGCACCAACGTGCGTTTCACGAAGTCGCTGACCTGTACCACGGTCAAGACCCGTATGAATTGGAAACTTATCGACTGCGGGCGGAGAAGCTAGAACGTCAATTCTCTCTTCACCACCGCCAGCAACTCGTCTCTGCGCTGCGGAAGCACATGACGGCGCTCGGAGCCGGTGCCGCCTCGCTCGGCCAATTGGATCGGCTGCTCGACCCAAGGAGCGTAGCGGTGGTCACTGGTCAACAGGCGGGCCTCTTCACTGGCCCGCTCTACGCGATTTACAAGGCGTTGTCCGCCATCGGATGGGCAGCGCGCCTCGAGCGCGAACTGGGACGACCGGTTGTCCCAGTGTTTTGGGTCGCATCGGAGGACCACGACTGGGGTGAAGTGGACCACGCGTACATCCTGGACAAGGAAGACGAAATTCGCAAGATTCGCCTGCGACAAGACGCCCCGCTGCATCAGATGGTATTTCATACACCACTCGATGAGTCGGCGGTGCGAACTGCGGTTGCGGAAGTGGCCCGATGTCTTCCCGAGGGGCCGCACAAAGACGAAGTCTTGCTCTTCATCGAGCAGTCGTTTGCCGCAGGAATGTCCCTGTCCGACTGGTTCGCCAAGTTGCTGCTGAAAATGGTGGAACCCAAAGGCATTGTTTTGCTCGATCCGTGTCTGCCCGAGCTGCGACAGTTGGTCTCCGGGGTCTGGACGCGGACGTTTGACGAACTTGCGGCGTTGCAGGAGAACCTCAATCGCGTATACGAACAGGTTTCGCAGCGCGGTTTTCAACCATTGGTCGTGCGCGATCCGGTGAACTCCACCGTATTCTACGTGCACCAGGGTAAGCGCTACGTCCTCGAAACAGCAGGCGACAATCGCCTGCGGGCGCGGGGGCTCGGCATCGAGCAGCCGTTGCCGGAGTGGCGAGCGCTGGCGGAAGAGCACCCTGAGCAGTTCAGCTCAAACGTCTTGCTCCGTCCCGTCGTACAGGACCACCTGCTGCCGACATTGCTGTATCTCGGCGGGCCCGCCGAAATTGCGTATCACGCCCTTGCAGGGGCGGTGTTTGAAGTACATAGCCGTCAGCTGCCGCCGCTCATGTTGCGGCATCGACTCCGGCTGTTTACGCCGACCGTTGTGCGACACATGGCAAAGTGGGGACTCACGCTGGACCATTTGGCTCAGCCGCTCGAAGTTTCCGACTGGCTTCGCTTCAAACTGGAGGGCAGCGCCCTGGACGACGTATTTGCGGAACTGCGGACCCAGACGCGCGAGCGCTGGGAGCGTTGGGAGCGGACATTTTCGCGCCTTGGTCCGCAAGTGGAGGACATGGCGGCGCGCCAAATCCAGCGCGAACTGGCTGGCATTGACAAACTGCACCGTAAGACGCAGCGGCTGTTCGACCAGAACCACGAGACAGAGTTGCGCCAACTGCACCATGTCAATCGCTGGCTTTGGACCGACGGAGCAGCCCAGGAACGCCGCCTGTCTCCGCTCAACACCTGGACCAAGTACGGGTTGCGCTGGCTGGTCGAGTCCCCTCTTTGGCTTGAGAGTTCCGGCAGACTGGCGACGACGGATGTGTATCTGTAGCGCAAGACGCCCGTTGTATATATGAGCGCGATTGGTCGGGGCGGGGGCCGAGAGTCTTCGTAAGACACGTCATCTGTCCCGGCCGCAAGCCATGACTGAGAGCCCTCCTCGCATCACTTTTTCCCGTGGTGCGAGGGGGGCTCTTTTGTGGACTGGGCCGTGTGATTGACTCGTGGAACATGTGCCGCGTTTCGTTCGAGGCGGCGAATTGTGCAAAATTTTATCCGCCTTTTTGCTTTTTCCAGCAGGAATCCGCCAGTGTGGGGCGAATGCATAACTCAGTGGTGGAAAGTGGAGTAAAGTGGTGCGAAATGGGGACGAGGTGGTGAAGGCGCTTGTTCATGGGGGAGTACCAGCATACGCTCGATGAGAAAGGGCGCATGATTGTCCCCGTGAAGTTTCGTGAACCGCTCGGTTCATCCTTTGTGATGACGCGCGGGCTCGACAAGTGCCTGTTCGTATATCCTCGTTCCGAGTGGGAGATCTTAGAGGCGAAGTTGAAGAGTTTGCCAATGACGCGTGCGGATGCCCGGTCTTTCGTCCGATTCTTCTTTTCCGGGGCGACAGAGTGCGAGCTCGACAAACAAGGTCGCGTGCTCATCCCTCTGTCCTTACGGGAATACGCCGGCCTGCAACGGGACGTTGTTGTCCTCGGTGTGTCGAATCGTGTTGAAATTTGGAGTCAAGACGTCTGGGCCAGCTACGCGGCCGCGGCAGAGGAGTCGTTCGCAGAAATTGCAGAGAAACTGGTGGACTTGGAGTTTTAGGAGTGGATGAGGTGCAGCCTTTCGCTCACACAACCGTATTGTTGGACGAGACGGTTGACGCGGTTTTACCCCGTGACGGCGGTCGCTATATCGATTGCACGCTCGGCGGCGCCGGGCACAGCGAACGGCTGCTGGAGAAGAGTTCCCCTGGAGGAGAAGTTCTGGCGTTTGATCAGGATCAGTCGGCTATCGACCACGCAAAGCGCCGACTTGCCCAGTATCGCAACCGCGTCCACTTTGCACATTGCAACTTTCGATACATCGAACAGGAAGCGACGGCGCGCGGCTTCGCGCCGGCTGACGGAATCCTGTTTGACCTTGGCGTCTCGTCCCCGCAATTTGACGAGGGGGAGCGAGGTTTCAGTTATCGGTTTGACGCCCCGCTCGACATGCGCATGGACGTCCGGCAGGAACGGACGGCCGCCGACTTGGTGAATCACCTGTCTGAACAAGAACTGGCTCACATTTTCTTTCAGTACGGGGAAGAAAAATTCAGCCGCGCAATTGCCCGCGCCATTGTGCGGACCCGGGCAGATGGTCCGATTCAGACGACCGGTGAACTTGCGGAAATTGTGAAGGCGGCCATCCCAGCTGCGGCGCGGCGGCACGGTCCACACCCGGCGCGGCGCGTGTTCCAGGCGCTGCGGATTGCCGTCAACGACGAATTGGCCGCTCTTGAAGAAGCTCTCCACGGAGCGTTTCGCGTGCTGAAGAGTGGCGGTCGATTGGCAGTGATTTCGTTTCACTCGCTCGAAGACCGGATTGTCAAAC
>CAZYAH010000158.1:0-5106 GCA_964645595.1 uncultured Alicyclobacillaceae bacterium
ACAAGGTGGACTGCAGAATCAGTCCAATCCAGAGGCAAACAAACCCGACGGCATTCTTCATTTCTGCACACCCGACGCTTGCTGAACGACGAACACTTCCTGCAGGTAATCCATGTCTGCCGCAGGTTGAATCAAGGCAGACTGCGTCAGCCCTTGCAGGCCAGCCGTCACCTTGACCACTTTACCAATGACAAGCCCCTTCGGGAAGATATCGCTGAGTCCCGAGGTGACCACCGTCTGACCCTCCGCAACCTGGGCAACCGGCGACAGGAAGGACATCTCAAGTTTTCCGCTATCCACTGTGGATCCTACGACAATCCCAAACGGCGGATGGCTCGTCCCGTTCTGCACACTGGCGGACACGCCGTCCCCGACCTGCGTATCCGTAATGAGGATCACCTTGCTGCTGTGCTGAAACGCTTCCGCCACGCGCCCGACCAGACTGCCATCGGCCGCAATGACGGCCATGTTGCTGTGAACCCCTTCACCTTCACCCGCATCGATGGTCAGCTCGTTGGACCACTGTGTCGGACTCCGGCCGATGACATGCGCAGGCAGCAGTTTCATCTGCCCCGAATGCGACTGCTTGAACCCGAGCATCGAGGACAGCCTTTTGTTTTCCGATTCCGCATCTTGCAATTGAGCCTTTAAGGCGCTGTAGTTTTGCATTTCCGCTTTGAGTTGCGCGTTTTCGACGTACATGTCGTGCAGGTTGTGAATGCCTTCGAGGAACGCCGTCAGTTTGCTGACTGGCTGATAAATCCAGCCGCCCACGGTGTTTTGCACGTCGACAACCACTTTTTCCGGCCACGAAGCGGCACGGTCCCGCCCGCGCAACGTCAACCCGGCCACCACAATCAGCAGGATTAAGCTCGCCAATAAGATAAACAATCGCCGATTTGTAATAAGTCGGGACACCCGCATCCCACTTCCCTTTCCGTTCGGCTAATTGCGTGCGATCCGCTGGCCGGCTAAGCTGCCGAAGTCTCGCGCGCAAGTCCGCCGTTTCCTGCTTACGCGCGGTGTTGGGCTTTTCGCGACGCCGCATGGCGCCGGCGGTACAGGTCGTAGTTGTCCAGCGCTTTACCCGTTCCAACCGCGACGCAGTCGAGAGGATTTTCGGCAACGATGACCGGCATGCCGGTTTCATTGCTGAGCAGTCGATCCAGGTTGCGCAATAGCGCCCCACCGCCCGTCAACACAATCCCCCGATCCATGATGTCGGCAGCGAGTTCGGGCGGAGACTTCTCCAACGTCACCTTGACGGCGTCCACAATCGCACCGACCGTATCGGCCAGCGCCTGGCTGATCTCGGACGCGGTGATGGTGAACGTCTTGGGCAGACCCGTAACGAGATCGCGTCCACGAATGTCCATGACCTCGTTTTCGTCCGTTGGCAGCGCAGTGCCGATGGTGGTCTTGATCTCCTCTGCGGTGCGTTCGCCAATCATCAGGTTGTACGCTTTTTTGATGTACTGAATGATGGCCTCGTCCATCTCGTCCCCAGCCACGCGAATCGAGCGGCTCGTGACGATGCCGCCGAGGGAGATAATCGCCACTTCGGTGGTGCCGCCGCCGATGTCCACGACCATGCTTCCCGTCGGTTCACCTACGGGCAACCCGGCTCCAATGGCCGCTGCCATTGGCTCTTCAATCGTCTGCGCGTGCTTCGCGCCAGCTTCCACCGCGGCGTCTTCCACGGCGCGCTTTTCGACCGCGGTGATGCCGGAAGGCACGCTGATCATCACGCGCGGCTTGCCTGTCAACGGCGACTTGTTGCGCATGGCTTGGCGGATGAAATAGCGGAGCATCGTCGCGGTGGTCTGAAAATCGGCGATGACACCGTCCTTCATCGGACGCACTGCGACGATGTTTCCGGGTGTCCGTCCAATCATCTGCTTCGCCTGTTCGCCGACGGCTTCAATTGCGCCGGTATCCGTCCGGATGGCGACAACCGACGGCTCGCGGATGACAATGCCCTTGCCTTTCACGTAGACAAGAGTATTTGCTGTTCCCAGGTCCACTCCCATATCTCTCGATGCAAACATGTGCCGATCTCCTTCCAAAACTCAAATGCCTTACCCCATACGGACGCCGATACTGTCTATCTGCAGAGACCTTGCGCCTTTAGGCTCACAAATTTTCCGTCTCCGACAACAATGTGATCCAAAACGTCGATGCCGAGCAGCTTCCCCGCATCCATCAGCCGCCGGGTGACGGCTACATCTTCAGGACTTGGGGTTGGATCGCCACTCGGGTGGTTATGCACACACAAAATGGCCGATGCGCTCCGCTTGACCGCGCACTTAAAGATTTCTCGCGGATGGACGATGGACGCGTCCAGGCTCCCAACCGACGCCGTTTCTTCGCCGATGACGCAGTGTTTCGTATCCAGGTGCAGGATGACAAAGTGCTCTTTTTTCAGATACCGCATCCTGTCCATCACGTACTCGGCGGCGTCTTCCGCAGATCGGATTTGCACACGCCGATCCGTTGGTTTGCGCACAATTCTGCGCCCCAGTTCGACGGCGGCCGCGATTTGCAGCGCTTTTGCCGTTCCAATTCCCGGAACGGCGACGAGCTCCTCCAATGTCACGTCCAACAGTCCATACAGTCCGCCCACGTGCGCCAATACGAGGTTGGCCAGTTCCAGGACAGGAACGCGACGCGTGCCTGTCTGCAGAACGATGGCCAAAAGTTCGTCGTTTCGCAGCGCTTGCGGCCCGCACTCCAGAAGTCTCTCGCGCGGAGTCTGGCTCACGTTCATCGGAAGAATCTGTGACTGTCCCAACATCGTCGCCCCCATCCCTATCGTTTCGGAGCGGCAAGTGAATGAACTTGCGCACCTTCACGATATTGGGGAACGGGCCGATGCACAAATCCTTTTGACGCACTTCAGTATGTAGTGTACGTCGCAACCGACTATTTCCATCGCCGGTCGAGGAAGTACGCAGCCACAGCCCCTACGAGCGTAATCCAATTTACACTCAATGTAAACGAGAGTGAGTACTTCAACACGCCGAGATCCGCGCTCGGATGCCAATTGACGGATGTCGAGTGGCCAAGCATCGGAATTTGGGCCGCAAGCAAGCGCCCGGCCAGCGTTCCGACGACGGCTCCGGCAAAAACAAATCCTGCGGTTCGCCAAAAGGATCTGCGCATATTGAGACTCCCTTGTAAACATTCGGTTCGCCGAAACTACAATTCGACGGTTTCAAATGGAGTCCTGCCGGAATATGTCGACAAATGGTGAACAAAGTGGAATCGAGTCTAGCATACCCAAAGGCTCGGTCACATTATGTGGAGACGATGCACAGGTAGGCAACGTTACAAATGTAATCGAGAAAGCAGGTCGTACGCAAGCAATGTGTGCCGCATCGCTTCCGGCGCCTGTTGTTTTCGGTATGCAGCAAATGCAGCGTCCAACTCTCGCGAAAATTGCTTCAGCAGGTCGCCCTTTCCCGTTTCCGCAAGAACATCTGCACCAGGGAGCTGCTGGCGCGCGGTATCGTACGCGGTGTAGGCGTCCTCGGGGAGGCCCCCATCCGATTCCACAGCGGTGAGTGTCCTTAGCGCCGTGGCGGACAAGGACAGCCAGTTTGAGACCTCTGCCAGCGACTTGGGATTTGAACCGCTCAGAGCAGGAACGGACTGTACTGAAAGATTCAGAGGTACCGCCTGTGTTGCCACTCCGTTCGACGCAGAGGTAGACGCCCACTTTTGCAAGTGTCCAGCTTTGATCGCAACAGCTGTCCAGATGACGATTTGCTTGCCCTGTTGGTGGACGACCGCGGGTACTCCACGCTGATTGAGCGACGCCGCCTGCCTATCTGCCTCTGACCGGTTCCCAAGCGGTTTCGACTGCAGAATCTCAACCTTTACCGCCGGCAAATCAAAGGAGTGCACAGACGTCGACAAGACCACCGAATCGGATGCCGTCGACGGTGCATCGGACGATAAATTCGGCTCCATTTGGTGAAACAGGATCATGCTGAGGCATCCGAGCAACAGTCCGAAGATACACCCGAACTGAAAGGTTTCGCGAATCCTGCGGGCGCGGTGGCGGCGAGCCCGAGTGAGCGAAGGATGCACTGCCGCCTTGCTTAAGCGCTGGGCGCCATGGGCATTAAGGTCCGTGGCCGGTGACAAAACATCGTCCACCGGCCGCAGCAACGACGGAGGAACTTTTTTCGACCACGCGGGTTCGCCTGCCGTCACAGGCTCGTCCCGTTCCGCACCGTGCCGAGGCAAGGCCGTTTGGCCGTTGGCTTCGGTTTCCTCATGGTTGTTTGGCGACGGTATCATCCATTCCCTGTTGCCAACTCGTACCGTTATCCCTGAACGTGGCTCGTCCAACGATTGTGTGAGCTTCACCCGGCCTGTCCGGTTCATCGTCCCGTTGTCCCCTTCCACGTGTGTCCATCGTAGGCTACTTTACTCGTCAATCTATGAACGACACGCGAAAACTATGATTCAATTGGGAGAATTGTCGCGAAAAGAAATAAGAGAGCCGCACTCTTACCATGCGGCTCTCAACATCGGAAGTCATTCGGTTAAAGTTGACTGTCCCTACCCTTGTTGCCCTCGGCCTCAATTCTACTCGATGACGTACACGGTCACAGTTCGCACGCCCCACCGACGTGCGGCTTCCTCGCTCGACACGCAAATGTCGATCCGATTTCCGTGAATCGCTCCTCCCGTGTCTGCGGCCCGTACCAGACCGATACCGGGAATGTAGAGCCTGGACCCGAGCGGGATTACGCTTGGATCAACGGCAACCACACCTGGGCGCGCATCCACTCCTGTGGCGGTACGTCCACCGGCGCAATAGGCAGTTGCCACAACCGTCAATTTCTTCGCAACGATCAAGGTACCTACACCGCGCGCGGTCAGTGTAACCGGTTTCGGCCGCGTACCAACCAGGATCACCTTGTTGACTGCGTGTTTGACAACCTTCTTGGATTCACTCTGGCTCACTTTGTGGCCATTGACAAAGACACTTGTTGTTTGGATCATCATGGACCCTTTCACACCATGCGTCAGCACGCGCTGCTGACCAACGTACAACCTATCAGTTCGCTGGCGTATGGTCTGAAACGGTATCTC
>CAZYAH010000159.1:0-5098 GCA_964645595.1 uncultured Alicyclobacillaceae bacterium
CTGGCCAAGAAACACATCCTTGAAATCATTCGCACCCTGTTTCCGGATTTCTCCCAGCAGCCACTCCTTGGTGAAGCCCGTATCCTTCAGGGATTTCTCCATAACGTGTCCATCGATGATGACCAGCTTCGGCTCATGTTCACTGACTACTGGAATCCGCAAGTCCTTTGGCGTCGCGGGTTGAAGTTCCGATTTCTTCATTACGCTAAGTTTGCCGTTGTTCTCGAACACGGCGTACTCTACGTCCGATAATTTGAAGACGTCTTTCTCGCGCAACAAAAGCATCAGTTCCTCAATGTCCAGGTTGGCCTTGCGGAGGTTTCGTTCCAACACTTGGCCATTCTCAATGACCACGATTGGTCTGCCGTCCAGAATCAGCCGTCCAGTGTACGACTTCCGCTGAATTGCAGCCAAGACCAGGGTTAACAGCGTCCAAATGAAGAGGATGACGAGCGCATGGCGGGTCTTGATTTCGTCCATCGACCAAGCGCCTGCGATGTCTCCAATTGTGATGCCCGCGATGTAGTCGAAGAAGGTGAGATTCGCAATCTGACGTTTGCCGAGAATTCGGGCCAAGACAAACAACACGAAAAAAGCCATCAGCGATTGGTAGGCGACTTCCCAGGTCGTGGTCATCGAGAGTCCTCCAAGTCCGAGAGATCGGTCACAGTATGGGTCCAGTTCGCCCGAAATATGTAACCGATGGCAATAGTGAAAGATTGTACCGAGAAAGAGGATTGTGATACATTCCGAGTATCGAAAATTCAGTGACTTGGGGGAGGAGTGCTCCGTTGAGTAAACCCACGTTGAATATGAAGGACACGATGATGGGAGCCCTCGGGATTGAAATTGTCGAGATGAGTCGCGACAAAGTGGTCGCTACCATGCCCGTCCACAACCCGACGCGGCAGCCGTTCGGACTGCTTCACGGCGGAGCTTCCGTCGCGCTGGCAGAGACGGTGGCGAGCATCGGATCGTGGAACTTGATAGACCAGGAGCGGCAGATAGCGGTTGGCCTGGAGATTAACGCGAACCACCTTCGCAGCAAGCAGGACGGCATTGTCACGGCTACGGGCACTCCATTGCACGTCGGCAAGTCCACCATGGTCTGGGACATTCGCATCACGGACGAGGAAGGGCAGCTGATTTGCATCTCTCGCTGCACGGTCGCGATTCGCAATCGCCGGGATTGACGGGGAGTGTGTCCTGTGGAGCGCTGGTATCGCTGTAGTGACCTGTTGCGGGTGGTCCGTGGAGAGCTGGGGGCTCCTCCGTGTGATGGCGCGCTCGGCGTGACCGTTGTCGATGTGAAGGATGGTATCGCACAAGCAGAGTGGCGAGCGCAACCAAGTTTGCTCAACGGCCACGGCGTCGTCATGGGCGGGTTTGTCTCTGCCGCGGCGGACGTGGCCATGGCCTACGCCATGGCGTCGTGTCTGACGGATGACCAGTCGTTCGCGTCCATCAACTTGCAGTCGACGTTTCATCGCCCAGCCGCACCCGGAAAGTTGGACATTGTGGCCAAAGTAGAGCGACTGGGGCGAACGATTGCCTACGTGACCGCCGACATATACCAAAATGAACGCCACGTCGCCACTGCGACGTCGTCCGTCTTGATACGGGGGAATGAACAGGGATGAGCCAGTCACCGTTGACACCGGATTTTGTACAAAAACTGACCGCACACCCATTTGCCGAACTGCTCGGGATGGAAGTGGTGGACGTGGCGCCTGGGGTAGCCTGTGTCCGCATGACCGTACGGGAAGACATGTTGAACGCTATGGGGACCCCGCACGGGGGCGCTGTGTTTGCCCTCGCTGACACCGCTTTGGCGGTCGCCAGCAACTCCCACGGACCGATGGCCGTGGCTCTGGACGTATCCATTACGTACTGCCGCCCAGCGCCGGTCGGCGCTGTCCTGACGGCGAGGGCGGTTGAGGAAAACCTCAGCAGGAACACCGGGTTGTACAATATCACCGTAACCTCAGACAACGGCAAATTGATTGCAGTGGCCCGGGGGACGGTGTTTCGCAGACATTCAGAAGATGATTCGACAGAGCGGCGGAAGCCATAGCGGCTGAAACAAGATGGGAAAAGATGAAGATGGGCGGACCGTCCGCATGGGGACAGGTGCGCCCACCTTCCTGTTTGATGGATTGGCTACTACCTCACTTTCGCGCCTCGACCGCTTGTGCTCCTTGCTGCAGCAGGTACATCTTGTGGTACAGTCCACCCTTGGCCAGCAGTTCCTGGTGAGTGCCTCGCTCAACAATTTCTCCATGGTGCAATACAAGGATGAGATCTGCGTCCTGGATGGTTGACAAGCGGTGCGCAATTGCAATGGTTGTACGCCCTTTGCGCATCTTCGCGAGCGCTTCCTGAATCGCTTCTTCCGTCTCGGTATCGATATTTGCGGTCGCCTCGTCGAGCACGAGGATACGGGGGTTGCCCGCCATTGTCCGGGCAAACGACAGCAGTTGCCGTTGCCCTCCGGAAAGGGTGGCGCCCCGCTCTCCGAGCGGTTCATCGTATTGTCGAGGCAACCGCTCGATAAACGAATGGGCCTGAACAAACTCGGCGGCTCGCATGACGTCCTCGTCGGTAATGTGATCTCGCCCCAACCGGATATTCTGTTTGACATCCCCCACGAAGATAAAGGGATCCTGGAGGACGAGGCCGACTTTGGATCGCAGTTCGGCCTCGGTGAATTCGCGGAGAGGGTGTCCGTCGATGTAGATCTCGCCGCTGTCCAATGGGTAAAACCGCATGAGCAAGTTGATGATGGTGCTTTTGCCGCTGCCAGTGTGTCCGACAAGCGCGACGGTTTGACCCGGCAAAGCCGTAAAGGAGATGTTTTTCAGCACCGGCGTGCGGCCGTCGTACGAAAACGACACGTTTTCGAAACGCACCAGGCCGTCGGTAATCTCTGGGTTGGACGTGCCCTCCTTCTGCGGCGCCAGCGTCGTGTCGTCTAGAATCTGGAATACGCGTTCCGCGGACACCACCGCCTGCTGAAAGAGATTGAGTCGAAACATCATTTCGTTGACTGGTTCGAAAAACCGTCCCAGGTAGTTGATGAATACGTATATGACGCCAATATCGACCGCTGCGTGGCGAGGCTGAACTCCGAAGAATACAAGCACCCCTATCAGCGCCAAAGTATAGATAAAATCCACCAAGGGGCGAATCAACAGCCCGTTGAACTGAATCATGCGCATTCGCGCCTGGTTGTGTTCGAGGTTAATGGTGGCGAATTCCTTGCGCAACCTTGGTTCCTGCCGCATCGCCTGGATCAGGTACATTCCCTGCAGCGATTCATTGAGCTTTGCGTTCAGGTGACTCAGTTTACTTCGCGCCATGTGGAAGAAGCGGGACGTAACTTTCCGGTATAGGATCATGATGCCGACAATGATTGGGACAAGAACGAGGCAAATCGCCGCAAGTTGCACACTCAGCACGAACATCGAGACGAAGACACCAATGAGAAAGACGGTATTCTTTACGAACGTCGACAAGACGGAGACGTATAGGTCCTTGATGGCCTCGGTGTCGTTCGTGATCCGGGAAATCAGCGCACCAGTCGGGGTCCTATCGAAAAACGCCAGCCCCAGATGTTGAACTTTCCCGAACACGTCAATTCGGAGTTGCTGGATTACCCACAGCGCTATCTTTTGAAAGAGATAGATCTGCAAGAAATTGAAAACAGCTGCCACAACCTGCAGAGCCAGATAGCCGCCGCCGAGCGCGACGAGAGGCCCAGTCGGAAACTGCCGAGGCGCCAAGTAGTCGTCGATGAACTTCTTGGTCAGGATGGGACTTGCGACATCCGCCGCGGCGGCGATGAACAGCAAGAGGAAGGCTGCGGCCAATGATTTGCTGTACGGCAAGAGATAGGTCAGCAAGCGGACGAGAACGCGCCGACCGCCGTTCGTCGTCACGAAAACGTCTCCCTGAATCGCGCTCATATCCGCACCCCTCCCTGCTCAACGAATTCTTCCAACTGCTGCCGCTCGTACATCGCCTTATACCAGCCGTCTTGCTGCATCAGCTCGTGATGCGTCCCGCGTTCCACAATCCTTCCGTCTTCGAGGACGATAATGAGGTCCGCGTGCTCGACGGCACTGAGGCGATGCGACGCAATCAAAGTGGTTCGGTTCTTGCGCTCGGCGCGCAGAGCCTCCAGGATTTGCGTCTCCGTTTTCGCGTCGACGGCAGACAAAGAGTCGTCCAGAATGAGGATCTCGGCGTCTTGTAGCAGTGCGCGCGCAATGGAGATCCGCTGCTTTTGTCCGCCGGACAAGGTGACGCCTCGCTCCCCGACAACTGTGCCGTATCCGTCAGGAAACCCCATGATGTCGTCGTGTATGGCTGCGATGCGCGCCACGCGGCGAATGTCTTCCATCGACGCATCGGGTGAACCGAACGCGATATTCTCGGCAATCGTAGCCGAGAACAGATAATGGTCCTGCGGTACGTAGGCAATGGCGCTTCGCAGCCCGTGCAAGGTCACGTCGTAGATGGAGTGCTCGCCAATGCGGATGTCGCCGTCCTTCACGTCGAATTCCCGAAGCAACAGTTTGAGAAATGTCGTCTTCCCGCTGCCGGTGCGCCCGACAATGCCGAGCGTCTGCCCCTGGCGGACGGTCACGTGGATGTCGCGCAACGCAGGGTAGGGAGCAGACGGGTATGTAAAACTTTGTATGGTGTACCGAATGTCTCCGCTCGGCACTGCGTCGACGGCATGCGGAGCGTCAACGATGTCCGGTTGAACGGCGAGCAGCGCCTGAATGCGGTCAAGCGATGCGCGCCCGCGCTGAACGAGGTTCATCAAATAGCCGAAGGCGAGCATCGGCCAGATGAGCTGTCCAAGGTACATCGTAAACGTGGTCAGGTCGCCGATGGACATGCTGCCGTGGACGACAAAAACGGCGCCGACTGCGACGGCGAGGAAGTACGACAGCCCGACGATGAGCGAGATGGTCGGGTCAAACAGAGCGTCGATTTTGGCGACGGCAATATTCTTTTTCACGACATCCGCGGACAGTTTGCGAAACTGTTCTTTTTCTACTTCCTCTTGCCCAAACGCCTTGACCACGCG
>CAZYAH010000160.1:0-5078 GCA_964645595.1 uncultured Alicyclobacillaceae bacterium
GGCAAGGAACGAGAGGTGGAGCGGTACATCCTGACGGCGTCCGGAGGGCCGTTTCGGACGTGGTCCTTGTCTGATATCCAGCAGGCCACCGTGGAACAGGCGTTGCGGCACCCTACCTGGAATATGGGTAAAAAGATCACCGTCGACTCAGCGAGCTTGATGAATAAAGGGCTCGAGGTGATTGAAGCGCATCACCTGTTCGACGCTCCGTACGAAAAAATCCACGTCGTCGTCCACCCGGAAAGTATTGTCCATTCAATGGTCGAATTTGTGGATGGGTCCGTCATGGCACAATTGGCGACACACGACATGCGCCTGCCCATCCAATACGCGCTCACTTATCCAAATCGGATTCCGAGCTCCTGGCCGCGCCTGGATCTGTTGGCCGTCGGAGCGTTGCACTTCGAGGCGCCCGACTTCGAGCGGTTTCCCAGTCTCCGCCTCGCCTACGAGGCGGGCCGCATAGGCGGTTTTGCGCCTTGCGTTCTGAACGCAGCCAACGAAATCGCCGTCGAGGCGTTTTTGCAAGGGCGAATTTCTTTCCTCGGAATGGCGAAACTGGTGGAGAGTGTGCTCGAACGACACATACCTGGAGCACCTTCTGAATTGAATGATATTGTAGAGATGGACAACTGGGCACGTCGTTCAGCTCTCGCTACGTTGGATAAGGGCGGGTGGAATTGTTGACCATCTTCTTGGCCAGTGCTCTGAAAGGCGCTATCGCCATTGTTTCGGTGTTTGTCGTCTGCATTGTGATCCACGAGTTTGGCCACTACATCGTCGCCAAGAAGTGCGGCGTCGCCGTGCCTGCGTTCGCCATTGGCTTTGGGCCGAAGCTGTTCCGGTGGGTACGCGGGGGCACGGAGTTTTCGATTCGCCTATTCCCCTTGGGCGGACTGGTCCAGCTCGCTGGAGAAATCCCTCAGGACGCGCTCTTTCGCAAGGGAGAAAAGATTGCGTTTCGACTCAACGACAAGGGACAGGTTACCGTAGTCGGCGATCCGCTCGACGTCCCCGGCGGCTTCGTCGGCACCTTGAAAGACCTCGATTTGACGAACCAGCTGCAGATGACCATCGACACGGGCGAGGAAGTGCGCACGTATCGGGTGGTTCCGCACGCCAAGCTGATGACCAATGCGCGCAACTCCATTCCGTTGGTGGAGCGGCACGAACAGGTTCTCGGCAAGCCGCTGTGGCAGCGCGCCCTCATCATTCTCGCCGGCCCGCTGATGAACTTTCTGCTCGCGGGCGTCCTCTTCAGCGCCTGGTTTGTTCACACTGGTATCCCTCTCAATCAACCGAAGCTGGGTGAAGTCGTGGTTAACTCTCCTGCCGCACAGGCCGGCCTGCAGGCAGGAGACAGGGTACTGGCTGTGGACGGAAAACCCATCCACGCATGGACCGAGTTTCTCCAGAGCGTGCGCGCGGACAAAGGGAATCCGCCGCAGCCACTGCATTTGGACATTGAACGGGAGGGGGTCACCCGGCACGTAACGGTGACACCGAAACTCGCCGAAGGGAACATCCCGCAACTCGGCGTTCGTCCACCTGTTTCGCACAACCCCCTGCGGGCGGCCGCCAACGGGTTCGCCTCGGTTTACTACGGTTCCATCAACGCCGTGCAGCTCTACGTGCAGGTGTTTGCGCACCACGAATTTGAAAATCTAGCCGGTCCGGTCGGTATTGCGGACGTCATCAGTCAGGAAGCGCAGACCGGCTTTTGGCGGGTTGTGATGATTGCCGGTATGTTGAGCCTGAATCTCGGGCTGTTCAACCTGCTGCCTTTTCCCGCGCTGGATGGAGGCCGGCTGTTGTTCATGGTGGTTGAATTGTTCCGCGGCCGATCATTGGATCCGCGCAAGGAGGGGCTCGTGCACCTGGTTGGATTTGGCTTGCTGATGCTGTTTGCTGTCGTCATCACATATCGCGACGTCTCGCGACTGTTCTGATTCGGGAGCCGAGGAGAAAACAGGAGGAATCCATCGTGAGTCAGGTCGAATTGTCGCTCGGGGAAGAAGCGCTCGACCGCGCTGCACCACAGCGAGAGCTGGGGAAGCTCCCGAATGGTGCCACGCGGGTTGTTGTGAAGCTGAAATCCCGCGCGCTGGACGTCTACTTGTGCCGACTCGAAGCACCCGCGTCGAACGAGGTTCTCCCGGATGAACCAACGGAAAATCCACTCGCCGAACGCGCCCTCGAACTGGTGCAGTTCTTCCGGGAGCTGGAAAACGTCCGCTCGCAACTGGCCGCGGAAGGCATTGCCGTCAACATCATTTCACCCGAGTGGGCTGTGCGGCCCTCGGATGGCATTGTGTTGGCGGCACTTTCCGCTTTGCTGGAGTGGTACGGAGACGAGGAACTGGTCGCAAAAAACTGGCTGGCCAAAGCGGGAGTGCGGTGCATCACCCAGTCGGACGACGGCGCCTATGTGCACTTGCTGCGATTTGAGGTGGCCAACGAGGCAGAAAAAGCGGCCCTCGTCAAGAAGCAGACCGAAAAGTGGCTTGTGGACAAGTTTCGGTCCGTCTTCGGACTGCAGGTCGAGTGCGACTTTGTGGTCGACGAGGCGGCTGAGGAGCGCGCGGAAGCGCTGCGGCGAGAACTGCAGGAGACGGAGCGGCAAGCCGTAATGCAACTCGCTCAAGAAGTGGAACAGGCTGCGGCGGACAAGCCTGCGCGCGCTGCCGATGCGCCAGCGGACAGGCCTATGCGCCGCGAGCGCAAACGGGAAGACGACGGCCCGGTGCAGCCGTTAACACTTGGCCGCCCGATTGAAGGGCCGGTGACGCCAATTCGGGACATCGTCGACGAGATGCGGAAAGTCGCCATCGAAGGCCGAGTGTTCAGCGTGGAGACGCGGACGCTGCCGAGTGGCCGCACGCTGGTGCAGTTCAACATCACAGACGAGACCAACTCGATAACCGCAAAACTGTTTACCAACAGCGAACGGCAACTGGAGGCGTTGCAGCCGTTGGCGGAAGGGGTGTGGCTGCGGATCCAGGGCAGCGTGCAGTTCGACACCTACGCCAAGGAACTCGTGTTCATGATTCAGGACATGCAGCCGATTGAGCCGAAAGAGCGGAAGGACACGGCGGAGGAGAAGCGCGTCGAGTTGCACCTGCACACCACCATGTCGGCGCTCGACGGGGTCACGCCGTTTCCGGCGTACGCGAAACAGGCTGCGAAGTGGGGGCATTCCGCCATCGCGGTCACGGATCACGCCGGCGTGCAGGCGTTTCCCGAGGCCTATTCGGTCGCGAAAAAGCACGGCCTGAAACCGCTGCTTGGCGTGGAAGCGTACGTCGTGGACGACGGCACGCCGATTGTCTACCGGGAGGCGGACATACCGCTGAACGACGACACCGAGTATGTGGTCTTTGACACCGAGACCACCGGTCTCAACGCGCGCGAGGACACGTTGATTGAAATCGCGGCGGTCCGCATGAAAGGCCGCGAGATTGTCGGCCAGTTCGCGTCGCTGATTGACCCGGAGCGCAAGCTGTCCGCGAAGATCTCCGAGCTGACCGGCATCACAGAGGACATGCTCGTCGGCCAGCCGAAGTTAAAGCCGGTCCTCGAGCAGTTTCGGGAGTTCGCTCAAGGGGCCATCCTCGTTGCGCACAACGCGGAGTTCGACGTGGGCTTTCTCGCGCAGTGCGCCCTCCGGATTGGGATGCCGGCCTGGACGCAGCCGGTCATCGATACGCTGGCGCTGGCCCGGGCGCTGTACCCGGGAGAGAAGAACTACCGGTTAAAGACGCTCACGCAGAAATTCAACGTCGAACTCATTAACCACCACCGGGCGCTGGCCGACGCCGAAGCGACCGCGAAGGTGTTTGCGTACATGCAGCAGACCATGCGCGAGCGCGGTATCGAGCGCCTGACAGAGCTGAACAGCCTCAAGGGCGACGTGGACGTCACGCGCGTGCGGCCGTTCCACGCCACGATTCTCGTGCAAAATCGGACAGGCCTGCGCAACCTGTACGAACTGGTCTCGCTGGCCCACACGGAGTACCTGTACCGCACCCCGCGCATTCCGCGCAGTGAACTGGTGCGGCTGCGCGAAGGGTTGCTCATTGGCACGGCTTGCCAGAACGGCGAGCTGATACAGGCGTTTTTGCGCGGCAAGAGCATCGAGGAAATCGAGGCCATCTGCCAGTTTTACGACTACCTCGAGATCCAGCCGCCGAGCCACTACGAGAACCTGGTCCGCGAGCAGATGATTCAGAGCCTGCAAAGCGTGAAGGACATCCACCGGCATATTGTGGACCTGGGCAAGCGGCTCAACATCCCGGTGGTTGCAACCGGCGACGCGCACTACCTCAACCCGGGCGACGCGATTTTTAGAGAAGTGTTTCTGCAGTCGCAGAACGGTCCGGAGGGCACGTGGCAGCCGCCGCTGTACCTGCGGACAACCGACGAGATGCTGGAAGAGTTTCAATACCTCGGGGACGACGCCTACGAGGTGGTGGTCCGGGCGCCGAACCGGATCGCAGAGCAAATCGAAGAAGTCAACCCCATCCCGGATACGCTGTACGCTCCGGTCATCGAAGGGGCCGAAGAGGAGATCACGCGCCTTACTTACGAAAAGGCCAAGCGGCTTTATGGCGATCCGCTGCCGGAGATTGTCGAGTCCCGCCTGAAGAAGGAGCTGAACTCGATCATCAGCAACGGCTTCGCCGTCATCTACCTGATTGCGCACAAGCTCGTGGTGAAGTCGCTGTCCGACGGATATCTGGTCGGCAGCCGCGGATCTGTTGGTTCGTCGCTGGTCGCGACGATGACAGACATCACCGAGGTCAATCCATTGCCGCCGCACTACCTGTGCCCGAACTGTCAGTACAGCGAGTTTATCGAGGACGGTTCCTACGGGTCCGGATTCGACCTTCCGGCGAAAGACTGCCCGCGGTGCGGCACAAAGCTCAACCGGGACGGCCAGGATATTCCGTTCGAGACGTTCCTCGGCTTCGAAGGCGACAAGACGCCGGATATCGACTTGAACTTCTCCGGCGAGTACCAACCCCGCGCCCACAAGTACACGGAAGAGCTGTTCGGCAAGGACCACGTGTTCCGGGCGG
>CAZYAH010000161.1:0-5020 GCA_964645595.1 uncultured Alicyclobacillaceae bacterium
CGCTATATGCACCACTACAACTTCCCGCCGTTCAGCGTCGGTGAGGCAAGGCCGCTGCGCGCTCCGAGCCGGCGCGACATCGGGCACGGCGCTCTCGGCGAACGGGCGCTCGATCCGGTCATTCCGTCTCCGGACGAATTCCCGTACGCGATTCGCGTGGTGTCCGAAGTGCTGGAGTCCAACGGATCCACCTCGCAGGCGAGTATCTGCGGCAGCACCATGGCCCTGATGGACGCAGGTGTGCCGATTAAGGCTCCGGTCGCCGGTATCGCGATGGGGCTTGTCAAAGAAGGAGACAAGGTCGCCATTTTAAGCGATATTCAAGGTCTGGAAGACCACCTGGGCGACATGGACTTTAAAGTCGCGGGAACGGCGAAAGGCGTCACGGCTCTGCAGATGGACATCAAAATCGACGGCATCGACCGGGAGATTCTGGAGCGCGCCTTGAAACAGGCGCACGACGGGCGCATGTTCATCCTGTCCAAGATGGAGAGTGCGATTGCGGCGCCGCGTCCGGAGCTGTCGGCTTACGCGCCGCGCGTGATCACTCTGCGCATCAACCCTGAAAAGATCCGCGACGTGATTGGACCGGGTGGACGCGTCATCAACAAGATCATCGAAGAGACCGGCGTGAAGATTGACATCGAACAGGACGGCCGCATCTTCATTTCCGGCACCGATGCTGATGGAGCAGAAAACGCGAAAGAACAGATCCTGAACATCACCCGGGAGGTCGAGGTTGGCAAGACGTATCAAGGCCGGGTCTCGCGCGTCGAGAAATACGGGGCGTTTGTGGAAATCCTGCCGGGTAAGGAAGGTCTCGTCCACGTTTCGCAACTGGACGTCAACCGCGTGAACCGGGTCGAAGATATCTGCAAGGTCGGCGACTTGATCACGGTGAAAGTGACGGAAATTGACGCGCAGAACCGGATCAACCTCTCGCGGAAAGAGGCCTTGAAGGATCTCCAGCGCGTGAATGCGCAGCCTTCGCGCACGGCGAAGTGAGGGCGTAAAACAAAAGTTTACTTGAGATCCCTCCACCAAGTGGAGGGATTCTTTGATTTGGGCACCCTATTCCCCAGACTCATGATGACACGAAAGGGGAATGTGAGCAGGGTGTTCCGTGGTATTTTGTTAACTCTGGCGCTGCTACAGGCGAGCGCCGCAGGGGTGCGCTTCAGTCACTTTGCCGAATTGGGAGCCGTACAGCGAGTTGAGGCCAGAACGGAGACGCGAGAGATCCTCGAATTCGCGAAGAGATACGAAACGGCGCCAGTTGACGCCCGCGTGGACAGGGTTTGGCATGCCATTCCCGGCCTCTCTGGGTGGGAGCTCAAGGTGGACGAAAGTCTCGAGGCGACGCGAAAACACAGGGACGGTCAGGTTCACCTTGTCTGGAACCGGGTGCGGCCGCGCGTGTCGCTCGCCGACTTGCGCCCGGAGCCCATTTACCGCGGTCCGAAGGAGGAACGGGCCGTCTCCCTCATGTTCAACGTCTCATGGGGCGAAGAGTACGTGCCTTCCATCCTCAAAACGCTGGCCACCTCCAAAGTGAAGGCGACGTTTTTTCTCGACGGTCAGTGGGTCCGGAAGCACCCGGACTTAGCGCGGCAGATTCGCGACAGTGGTCAGGAAATCGGCAGTCACGGGACAGGCCACCCAGACTTTCGCAAATTGGCTGGCGCGAAACTGGAACGGCAAGTCGTCGAAACGAATAATGTAATCAAATCCACTCTTGGGGTGCAGCCCACGTTGCTCGCTCCGCCGGCCGGGTCGTTTGACATGCGGACCGTCCATGCGACAGCCCGTCACGGGATGCACACGATTCTCTGGACGGCGGACACCTTGGACTGGCGCCGACCAGCCCCGGCAGTCATTTTGCAGCGGGTCAAGTCGCAGGTTGAACCGGGAGCTCTGGTGCTCATGCACCCAACCGCGCCGACCGCCAAAGCTCTGCCGGAACTGATTCGACAGCTGCGATCCGACGGCTACCGGTTCAAGACCGTAGGCCAAGTGGTCCGCGAAGAGTCCGCCGTGGTTCCGCCCGCTTCCTTGAGTCAGAAAACCTGATTTGCTATAGTGATATACGTTTGTACGAGGGTACGAACCCGATATGGGAGGACCTTTCATGACATATCGCACGAGACTTGGCAATGGAATCCGCGTCGTTGGGGAGGAGATCCCCGCGCTGCGGTCCGTGAGCATTGGGGTTTGGATTGCCACGGGGTCCCGTTACGAGACGGAGGCCAATAATGGAATCAGCCACTTCCTGGAGCACATGTTGTTCAAGGGGACGGATCAGCGGTCTGCGAAGGAAATTGCTGAGGTGTTCGACGGGATTGGCGGTCAGGTCAACGCGTTTACCTCGAAAGAATACACGTGTTATTACGCCAAGGTGCTCGACGAGCACTTCGGCATCGCCGTGGAAACACTGGCCGATATGCTATTCCATTCAAAGTTTGCACCTGAGGAAATAGAGAAGGAAAAGAAAGTTGTCATCGAAGAAATCCGCATGTACGAGGATGAGCCGGATGAACTGGTGATGGACGTTCTGGCGGAGAGCGTCTATGCCGGTCACCCGCTCGGGTACACGATTCTCGGTGTGGAGGACAATCTGCGCTCGTTTACCCGGAAAGACATCCAGGACTACGTGTCTGCCCGCTACAAGCCGACCAATATGGTGATTGCGGTTGCCGGCAATGTGCCAGAAGCGGAAGCCATTCGCCTATTGGAGCGACATTTCGGCGCTGCGCGCGGCGCGGCCGAGGAAGCCGAACCGACCCTCACGGTTCCTCCGTTCAAGCGCACGCTGAGCGTTCGCGAAAAGGACACGGAGCAAGTGCACATTTGCCTCGCAGCACCCGGGTTGCCTGCTGGTCACGAAGATCTCTACACCTTGGTTTTGTTGAACAACGCGCTCGGCAATTCGACCAGCTCTCGTCTGTTTCAGGAAATTCGCGAGGAACGCGGTTTGGCGTATTCTGTGTTTTCGTTTCACACAGCGTACAAAGATTGCGGCATGTTCGGAATTTACACGGGGACTTCGCCGGAACACGTTTCCGAAGTGATGTCCGTCATCGAGCGCATTTGTCTGGACGTCGCCGAACACGGACTTACCGACGAAGAACTGCGCAAGGGGAAAGAGCAGGTTAAAGGGTCGATGATGCTCAGTCTCGAGAGTACCAGCAGCCGCATGAGCCGACTCGGAAAGAACGAACTCATGCTGGGGCGTGAAGTGACGCTCGACGAGACCATCGCCGGCATCAACGCAGTGACGGCGGACGACGTCCGGCGCCTGGCGCGCGAAATCCTCAAACAGCCGTTTGCCCTGGCGGCAGTGGGACTGGTTCCCGAAGGCGCGTTCAGCAAATGTGCCCTGATTCAGTCCTGAATCTCGCAGCAAGTGGAGGCGTAGATGGAGACGCAGTCGCAGTGGATTGAAGTGAAATACACCGTTGTCTCGCCGTGGTATCAGCCGGAGTACAAGCCCAAATACGCCACGGCCGGCGCCGCGGGAATGGACCTGCACGCCTGCATGGAGTCTGCCATCACCATTCACCCCGGCGAGCGCGTACGCGTCCCGACCGGCGTGGCATTCCAGTTTCCCGGACCGCACGTCGTCGGCCTCGTCTACGCCCGCAGCGGCCTCGCCTGGCGGCACGGCATCGGGCTCCCGAACGGCGTCGGCGTAATTGACAGCGACTACACAGGAGAAGTCCAGGTGTTACTCACCAACTTCTCGGATACCCCGTACGAAATCCGGCCGGGTGACCGCATCGCGCAAATTGTCTTCGCCCCCGTGTACCTCGGGCGACTCGTCGAGGTGGACAGGCTGGCTGAGACCGACAGGGGCGCGCGCGGGTTCGGATCGACCGGCGTTGGAGTAAAGTTGTAAGTTTTTGGAGAATCGTACCAAGTCCATATACCTTCTGGCAGAGGAAAGGCCTGCAGCGAGCGGCCTTTTCTTTTTTTCTGCGCTGACACCCATGAATGCCACCGTACATAAGTTACTGCAATGACACTCCGGGGGTTTGATAGGGGGGATGCGCGACATGCTAACCGGCCGCAAGCTCGTATTCGTGGGAGGCGATGCGCGACAAATCGAAGTGATTGCCCAGGTGACCGAACTGGATGCGAGTGCGATTTTGATAGGGTTTGACCAGGTGACGAGGACGTTTACCGACACGGTGCATGCAGAACTCTCCCCCGGTGTATTCAGCAACGCCGACGCCGTGGTGCTACCGGTGGCGGGCATGGACGACGACGGCCGAGTCGACACCAAGTTCGGTGCGGAGGACAGCGTCTGGCTGACGGAGGAACACTTCGCCGCAATGCCTGCGGGGACGTATGTGTTTACAGGCATCGGACGGCCGCGCCTGGAGGCGTGGTGCCACAAGTACCAACACCACCTGGTGAAGATGATGGAGCTCGACGAGGTCGCCATCCTCAATTCCATTCCGACGGCCGAAGGAGCCATTGCGCTGGCGATGCAGCACACGGATATTACGATTCACGGCGCGCGCACGCTGGTGCTCGGGTTTGGGCGCTGTGGGAAGACGTTGGCCCGGACCTTGTCTGCCATGGGGGCGCGGGTAGTGGTTGCCGCCCGTCGGCCTGCCGATGTGGCGCGGGTGCGTGAGATGGGATTGGAGCCGCTCTACGTGAACGACCTCACGGAACACGTCCACGACGTCGACATCGTCTTCAACACCGTCCCGGAACTGATTTTGACGGCGGCTGTCCTGGCGCGGATGCCCAAGGAGTCGGTGGTCATTGACATTGCGTCAAAACCGGGAGGAACGGACTTTCGCTACGCGGAGCGGCGCGGCATGACGGCCATTCTGGCGCCCAGCCTGCCCGGGCTGGTGGCCCCGAAGACTGCAGGCCGCATTATCGCAGACTCCGTGTGCCGCATCCTCGCCGAATCACCTTACAGGAATTAGGGGGTTGTACCGCATGGAACTCAAGGGCAAGACAATCGGTTTTGCGGTCACCGGATCGCACTGCACGTACGCGGAAG